>NZ_JBSFTC010000038.1:0-61077 GCF_053590415.1 Nonomuraea sp. NPDC003201 | reverse complement strand
TGGTCCGAGGCGCTGGCGGGGGAGGTCGCGCCGTTCGGGATCCGGGTGATGATCGTGGAGCCGAGCCGGTTCCGGACCGATTTCCATGCGGGTGAGGTGCTGGAGTTCGTGGAGGCGTCGCAGACCTACGGTGAGGTGCTGGCCAGCGTCCGTTCGGACATGGCCGGCGCCGACGGCCGTCAGGAGGGCGATCCGGTGCGGGCGGCCGAGATCATCGTGTCCCTCGCGCATGGTGAGCAGGTGCCGCTGCGGCTGCCGCTCGGGCGTGAGGCGGTGGAGCGGATCTCGGGGGCGTACCGGCGTGGCCTGGAGGAGGTCGAGCGGTGGGCCGAGACCGCCCGCAGCGCCGACTTCCCGGATGTCCCGGCATCGGTCCGGCCGATTTAGGCTGGTGGTCATGGCCACCGACGATCTGATGACCAGGGCGCTCGCGACGCTCGGCGACGACGACGGCGCGATGTCGGTCGAGGCGATCCACCGCCTCACCGATCTGGCCGAGGTGCCCGAGCCGATGGCGATCGCCGACGTCGCCGATCTGCTCGGCCTCTCGCCGCACACGTTGCGTTACTACGAGCGGGCGGGGCTGGTCGTGGTGGGCCGGGACGGCAACGGTCATCGCGTGTACGACGCCGGCGCGGTGCGGCGGCTGGTGTTCCTGACCCGGATGCGGCTGTCCGGGATGGCGATGCGTGATCTGCAGGACTACGTCTCGCTCGTCGATGCCGGGGAGCATACGGTGCCCGAGCGGCTCGACATGTTGGTCGAGCATCGTGACACGATCCGCCGCCGGATCCGTGAGCTGACCCTTTCCCTGACGGCCGTCGAGTACAAGATCGCGACGTACGGCGGCGAGACCGGGCCTGACGTCCAGGCCCCCGCCGTCGACCGCACGACGCGACGGGCACTACGGGCATAGGCGCGAGGTGCCCTCGGCGGTGACGAAGTCGACATAGCCGGCGGGAGGCTTCATCCCGCGCGACACCATCCAGTGGATGCGACCGGCTCCGGTCAGTGCGAGCGTCGCCCGGTAGCCCAGCTCGACGTCGGCGGCGTCGAAGCGGCCGGCCAGTCCGTCGAGGTAGCCGGTGAGATGGCACCCGAGGGTGGTCAGCGGCCGAGCCGGTGCGCGGCCACGTGCGGGGCTTCCGGGGTGGCGCCGGCGTCGGCAAGATAGACGGTGTCGCCGATGACGCCGTAGCAGCGGGGCGCGGCCAGGCCCGGCCCCTTCGGCAGCAGCCCGCCGGCATAGGCGAGAGGCTCCCGCCGCCAGTTGGCCCAGTGCCGGGGATCGGCGGCGCCGGCGGCGTGTCGTCCGGTGGTCAGCGGCCGGCAGGATTTGCGGATCACCGTGAAGGAGACCTGGTCGCGGCCGAGCCGTGCCTGGCCGGCCGTGGAGGGTGGGCATCGCCGACCCGCTGCGGCCCGGGGCGCTGGCCGCCGTCGTCTCGGGGACCGGCCTGGCGGTGTGCAGGGCCACGAGCGGTCGCCACCACCGTGGACGCCTACGCCACCGCCGCGTTCGCGGTGACCTCGTCGGGAGCGGTCTGGCGTACCAGCGGTTTCCACCGTTATGCGCAGTTGTAGCGGGCGGCGGCTTCGGCCGCCTTGCGGGCCAGGGTCCGGCGGAGCTCGGCCGGGGCGAGGACTTCGGCGTCGGTGCCGAAGGCCAGGAGCACCTCTGCCGCGGCCAGGGAGCGGAAGTGCAGTTCGACGTGCACCCGCTCTGCTCGCTGGTCGGTCGCGGGAGGAGGGCCGGCCAGGTCGGCTTCGTGGATGCGCAGGAACCTGGCCAGGATGTCCCGGTGGACGCTGACCGTGACGGGCAGCGGGGCGGGGATCTCGTCGATGTGGCGGCGCAGGCCGTCCCAGACGTCGGCCAGTTCGAGGCCGTCGCGGCGGCGTACGGGCTCGTCGAGGATGCCAGCTGACAGGGCCCGGTCGGCTCGGAAGAGTGCGGGCTCGCCACGGTGGTCGGCGACCAGGTACCAGACGCCGGCCTTGTTGACCAGGCCGTACGGATCGAGAGTGTAGGAGCGGACGCGGTTGTCGCGGCCGTGCCGGTAGCGCAGGCGCAGCCGCCGGTCGTTGAAGACGGCCTGCTGGAGCACGGCCAGGTCGACGGCGGAGCCGGTCGCCGAGCGCGCCGGACCGCCGCGCCAGCGCACGGGGTCGATGAGGATGCGGCGGCTGGCCAGGTCGGCGTCGGGCCGGTACGGGGCGGGCAGGGCGGCCATCAGCTTGCGCAGCGCGGAGCCGAGGGCCTGCCCCAGGCCCAGCTCGGTGTGAGCGTGGCCGGACATCAGCACGAACAGGGCCCGGGCCTCGTCGGCGGTCATGCCGGTGACGTTGGTGCGGTAGCCGGGCAGCAGCGCGATGCCGCCGTGGGGGCCGCGCACGGTGTAGACGGGCACGCCGGCCGACGACAGCGCCTCGACGTCGCGCATGACGGTGCGGACCGACACCTCCAGGCGCTCGGCCAGGTCACCGGCCGGCAGCTGCCCGTGGGTCTGCAGCAGCAGCATGATCGACAGCAGGCGCTCGGATCTCACGTCTTCAAAGGTATATGACGCTACCTGACATATATCCCCGTGAAGATGCAGGTAGACGGGCCGCCCACCGGGGGCGGCGTCTCCGAAAGGAACTGTGCTGTGACCGGAACGAACGGGCTCGCCCAGCAGATCGCCGACGACTTCGTCCGCGCGTGGACCAGCAAGGACATCGACAAGGCCCTGAGCCTCCTCGCCGACGACGTCGTGTGCGAGGCCCCCACCGGCACGTTCGAGGGGGTGGAGGGCTACCGCGGGTTCCTCGAGCCGTTCGCGACCTCGCTGATCAGCGCCACCGTCATCGACGTCCTGGGCAACGACACGAACGCGGCGGCCGTGTACACCACCGACACCCCGCTGCTGAAGGACTTCCGCGGCATCGACTACTTCACCGTCGAGAACGGCAGGATCACGCGCGTGATCAGCATCTTCGACATGCTCCCGATGCACAAGGCCCGAGGCGCCGTCCAGCACTGACCCGGGTCACTTCTGCTCCTGGAGCCAGTCGTCGAACGTCGTCGGCGCGATGCGGGCGTCCTCGCCCGGCAGCAGCACGTTGCCGGCCATCTCCGGGCTGAACAAGCCCGACCAGGTCGGCACGAGCTTCACCTCCCGGCCGCGCGCCCGATGCGTACGCCGGGCCATGTCGACGAGATCCTGCGGCTCGGGCCCCGCGACGTCCACGTAGCGTCCCTGCGGCTCGCCCATCGCGATCTCGGCCAGGATGGCGGCCACGTCCGCGGGCGCGATCGGCTGCATGAGCAGCGGCGCGACCGTGGCCACGCCGTCCCGCTCGGTCCAGCCGGCCACCATCTCCGCGAAGTCATAGAACTGCGTGGCCGGTACGACCGTCCACGGCACCGGGCCCTCGGCCACCAGGCGTTCCTGCTCCCGCTTGCCTGCGTAGTGCGCATTGCCGTCGATCCGGCCCACCCCGGCGATCGACAGCAGCACATGGTGGCGCACGCCGGGCCGCTCCTCGGCGGCGAGCAGGTTACGGGTGGCCGCCGCGAAGTAGGCCACCGTCTCGGCCCGATCCCCCTCCGGCCCGTTGGTGACGTCGATGACGGCCTCGACCCCGGCGAGGGCGTCGTCGAGCCCGTCACCGGTGAGCAGGTCCAGGCCGACGAACGGCTGATGCGTACGACGTCGTGCCCGTCCCGTTCGAGGGCGGCCACGGTCAGGGAACCGATGTTGCCGGTCGCGCCGGCGACGGCGCGCAGCTCGAACCGGGGACCACCGCATCGGCCGCCCAGCTGGCGGACTACTACGACCTGCCCGCGCCCTACCTCGCCAAGCAGCTCCAGTCGCTCGTCAAGGCGGGCGTGCTGTCGGCGACGACAGGGCCGCGCGGCGGGTTCCGGCTCGCGCGCGAGCCCGCGGAGATCACGTTGCTGCAGATCGTGGAGGCGGTGGACGGAGCCTCCGCTCCGTACGAATGCCGCGAGATCCGCAGGCAGGGCCGCGGCGCGCTTCCGGCCGAGGAGTGCCGGCAGGCCTGCATCCTCGCCGTGAAGATGGCCGAGGCGCATCGGCTGTGGCGCGGCAGCCTGGCCGGGGTCTCGCTCGCCGATGTCCTCGCCGACCTGCCTCCGTCGGCGCCGGCCCGCACTCGATCGCTGCTCACCGGGCAGACCCGTCCCCCTGAAGATGACGTCCTCCGCTGAGAGATCCATCCCATTGCGTCATGGCAGGATCTGTGGAGGACTGCGAAGTTCGGAGGACGTGATGAACGACGAGACGGCCACGTTGCTCTTCGACGTGATCGGCCGGCTGGAGAAGAGCATCCTCGCCCGCGACTGCCCGGCCATCGTGGCGCTCCAGGGTGAACGCCAACTCGTGCTCAGCGACTACGACTACCTTCGCGATCAGCAGTCGGCCACGGACTTCGAGAATCGAGCCGCCACCAGGGCCCAGGAGATCGCCGCGACGCGATGGATCTTCGCGGTCCCCCAGGTGTGGGTGATCACGCCGGACAAGGTCTTCAGCCGGGCCGTCTCCAACCTCCCGCTGCTCGAAGGGGAGCAGGAGGCGATCACCTGGATGAGCTTCGACCAGAGCGACGGCGTGGACTACGGGCGCGTCCCGTACGCACGCCGCCCGAACGGAGAGCCGGTGTTCGACGAGCCGGAGATGTTCACGGTGAGCGTGCGTCCGGCCGAACGCATGCCGGGCTACACGCTCCTTCAGGGGCTCTTCCCCGACCATGGCGCCGCCGGGTGATCGACGAAGGACAACTTCCGCCGCCGGGGCCGCATCTAAGGACGTAGAAGATCCGAGATGACGGGGTGATCAGATGGCGTCGGCCCTGCTGCCTGGGGATCCTCTTCGGCTGGGGGACTTCTGGCTGGCCGGGCGGCTGGGTGCCGGGGGCCAGGGGGTGGTCTACGAGGCTTACGACGCGCAGGGCGACCGGGTGGCCGTCAAGGTGCTGCACGGTGACGCCGCCGGCGATCCGGATCTGCGGTCGCGCTTCGGCAAGGAGGCCACGGCGGCCCGGCGGGTGGCCTCGTTCTGCACGGCACGCGTGCTGGCGGTCGATCTGGACGCGCCCAAGCCGTACATCGTCAGCGACTACGTCGAAGGGCCGAGCCTGCGTCAGGCCGTCGCCGACGGGCGCCGCTTCAGCGGCGACGAGCTGCACCGCCTGGCCACCGCGGTGGCCACGGCGCTGACCGCGATCCATGACGCCGGCGTCGTGCACCGCGACCTCAAACCGGACAACGTGCTGCTCGGCCCCGACGGTCCGCGCGTCATCGACTTCGGGGTGGCGCGGACCCTGGAGATGTCGCTGACCGCCACCGGTCTGGTGGCCGGCACCCCGACCTACATGGCGCCGGAGGTGTTCACCGGCCAGCGTGCCGGTGCTCCCGCCGACGTGTTCTCCTGGGGTGCGATCGTGCTCTACGCCGCCAACGGCGACGACCCCTTCCGGGCCGAGAGCCTGGGCGCGGTCATGCACCGCGTCCTGTCCGCCGAACCCGACCTCTCCGCGTTGCCGCCTTCGCTGCGGCCGCTGGTCTCGGCAGCGCTGGCCAAGGACCCACTCGCCCGGCCTACCGCGCGCGAGCTGTTGCTCGGCCTGATCAGCGGGTTCCAGGGCGGCCAGGCCGACCTGCTCACCGTCGGCAGCGCCGAGGCCGGGCTGCTCAGCCGGGGAGCCGCGGCCGATCCCGCCCTCGGCACGCTTGCGGAGGACGCCTACGGCTTTCTCAGCCCCGGCGAACGCGACCTGGTGCCCGACCTGTTCCTGCGCATGGTGGCCGTCACCGACGCCGGTGAGGTGACCGTACGCACCGCGTCGCATGAGGAGCTGTTCGAGGCGAGGACACCGGACGAGCGGGCCGCGCTCGAACGGGTCCTGGAGGTCTTCTCCTACGTGATCGCCGTTCGAGGCGACGACGTCGCGCTGGCCCGGCCCGCCCTGTTACAGGCCTGGCCACGGCTGCGGTCCTGGGTCGGCGACGAGCGCGAGGGCCTGCCCACGCACGACCTGATCCGCGCCACCGCACGCCACTGGAAGACCCACGGGCGCCGTGAAGGCGACGTATTCCAGGGCAGCCGCCTGGAGACGGCCCTGCGCTGGGCCGCCACCGGACGCCGCCATCTCACGCTCAGCAAGCTCGAACGCGACTTCCTCGACGCCTGCAACGCCGCCACCCGCCACCGGATCCGGCGCCGCCGTCTCCTCACCGTCACCCTGTCCGCCCTGCTCGTCCTCGCCCTGATCGGCGGCGGCGTCGCCGTACGGCAAAGCCTCGTCATCTCGGAGCAGAGCAGGATCGTCGCCGCGCAGCGGGACGAGGCGGTCGCGGGCAAGGTGGCGGCACAGGCCGACGCGATGCGCACGGCGGACCCGGTACGGGCGATGCTGCTCAGCGTCGCCGCCTGGCGGCTGGCCCCGGTCACCGCGACGCGGGCGACGCTGCAGAACGCCTGGGCGCAGCGCGAGCGCGCGGCGTTCTCCGACCCGGACTCGGGCGCGGAGACCGTACGGCAGATCACCAGGGACGGGCGCACGTTCGTCAGCGTGTCCCCGCAGGGGGTGCGGATCTACGACCTGCGGACCGGGAAGAAGACCGGCGGCTGGGACGACCTGAAGATCGGCGGGGAGAAGTTCCTGGGCGCCGGCCTCAGCCCGAGCGGCCGGATGCTGGCCGTGGCGGCGGGCGATGAGATCCATGTCTGGGACACGAGCACCGGCAGGCAGACCGGAGCCGGACGCAGGATCGATATGCCGGAAAACTTCAACGGGGTCAAGTTCCAGACCGGCGACCGGTACGTCAACGTGCTGGGATCCCAGGCCGGCAGCCTCTGGGACACGCGGACCGGCGCGGACATCGAGGCGGAGGACGGCATGCTCGAACCCTCCGTCACCCTGGCCAACGACCTGGTCGTGAACGGGGGTGTCATGGGCCGGTTCAGCCTGCTGAGGCTGCCGAGCGGGAAACCGGTGGCACCATGGCCCCGCTCGGGTGGCTGCGCCAAGAAGGTGTGGACGGCTGCCATCAGCCCGGACGGACGGACCATCGCCTGCGCCACCGATTCAGGGGTCTCCCTCGTCGACGCACACACGGGACGCGACCTCGCCGGCCAGCCGGCGCTCGGGGGGAACGGCTACGGCGGCACCAGAATGTGGTTCAGCCCGGACGGCCGCTACCTCGTGGTCAGGAAGAACAACAACCTTGAGCTTGTCCGGGTCTCGGACGGGAACACCGTGCTCTCCTACCGGAGCGCACCCGAGAGCGTGGGCTTCGACGGCACGACCCTGCGTTACCTGACCGACGAGACCGTGGTGAGCCTGGACATCTCCGATGTCCTCCACCGCACGCGGCTGCCCGGCCACGCCCCTGAGTCCGCCGTGTTCAGCCCTGATGGACGGTTCCTCGCCACGCACCAGTACGAGGCGAAGCAGCTCGTGCTCTGGGACGCGGAGAAGCTCCGCCCGCTGGGATCGCCCCTGAAGATAAGGATCGGGGACGGCACCCTGGGCTTCGCGTTCAGCGGAGACGGGCGGCTGCTGGCGGCCTTCAGCGGCATGGGGAAGCCGCTGGAGATGTGGGACACCGCGCAGCCGTCGCGCGTCACCAGGGCCCAGTTGCCGGGTGAGTGGATGGCGGACGCCGTGGCCGTGAACGAGCACGGGACGCTTGTCGCGATCGCCGCCACCGATACCAGCGGCGCATCCCGAAACCGGCTTTTCGTCTGGGACGTGCCGCATCACAAGTGGTTGCGGCCCATCGACACGAACTACCTGGTGGGCATCGTGTTCCGGCCGGGCGGCACGATCATCGCTCCGATGAGCGACTCGGCCAACCACCTGATCGATCTCTCCTCAGGGCAGCCGGTCGGCCCCGCCTTCGGTCCAGGAGGGCTGAGCAGCGGTTTGAGGAGCATCGCCTTCAGTCCTGATGGGGCGAGCCTCGCCGCCTACAGCCAGTCGGGCAGGCTCGCGTTCTGGGATCTGCGCACGGGTAAGAGGCGTGGTCCGACGTTGCGTCCGTATCCGGACGACGCCACCGGGATCATCCAGCTGGTCTTCTCCCGTACGGGCGGCGTGACCGCGTCCCTCACTGAGAGGGAGGTCCAGCTCTGGGACCCCATCACGCCTCGCAAGCTCGGGACGTCGATCGCAGGGGCGGACGAGCCGCTGATGGCGGCCGGGTTCGGAGCCGGTGGCGCGGTGCTCCGTACCATCGACGAGGCGGGTGTGCTGCGCGCGGTCTCCGTCGATCCGGAGCGCACGGCCGCGGCCGTCTGCACCCGGGCCGGGCGCTCGCTGACGCGCGCGGAGTGGCAGGAGTATCTGCCCGGCTTGCCGTACCGGAAGATCTGCCCCTGATGTCCTCGAACAGCCGCTCGTGCGCAGTTCGGACACATCGGGGACGGTCATGACGGGTCAGCCCTCCGGGTGGACCATGAGAAGCACAGCACGATTGTCCGGGGTGTGGCCTCGGTACAGGTGCGGGTGAGCGGCGTCGAACCGGATGGAATCGCCTTCGGCCAGGTCGGTGGGGGAATCGGCGGGTCCGGTGGTGACGCGTCCGTGGGTGAGCACGAGGCACTCCTCGACGCCGGGCAGGTGGGCGTCGGAGTGCTGGGCACTCTCGGCGATGGCGATCTCGTAGACCTCCACGGTGCCGCGCACCCTGATGCGGTGCAGGAGACGCGCGCTGACCGCGTCGCCCTCGACCCGCGGCCGCCTGTCGTCGGCGCGTACCACCTCGACCGTCGTGGCGGGCGCTTCCAGCAGCTCGCCGAGGGACGCCTTCAGCGCGGTGGCCAGGGCCCACAGGGTGCTCAGGGTCGGGTTGCCCTGGCCCTGCTCGATGCCGTGCAGGGTGGTCTTGCTGATGCCGCCGGCGGACGCCAGGTCGGCCAGCGATATCCCGGCCGCCGTACGCAGCCGGTGCACGTTCGTCCCCACCACTTGCGCGAGCTCCATGCGTATCAGCATAGTGGTATGAACGTACCAATATAAAGGAGGCGGCATGACGGTGACGCGGCTGCGCGACATCCCGGGCATCGGCGTGGACGCCGTCGGCGACGCGGCCGACGCCGTGGGCGACCCGGAGTTCCTGCGGCTGGAGAACCTCGACACCGACCTGCGGCCGCCCGCCGTCGCCGTCGCCGCCACGCATGCCGCCGTCGACGACGACGCGGCCAACAGCTATCTGCCGTTCCAGGGGCGCCGCTCGCTTCGCGCGGCCGCCGCGGCGCACGTCGGGCGCATCTCCGGGCACGTCTACGACGCCGACACCGAGTGCGTCAGCGTGGCCGGCGGGCTCAACGGCATCCTCAACACGCTGCTGGCGACCGTCGAGCCCGGGCAGGAGGTCGTGCTGTGCGACCCCATCTACGCCGGCCTGGTCAATCGGGTCCGGCTCGCGGGCGGCATCCCCCGCTTCGTCCCCGCTCAGCCCACCGCGGACGGCTGGACCGTCGACGCCGAACGGCTCGCCGACGCCGTCGGACCCGACACGGCGGCGGTCCTGATGATGGGGCCGGCGATGCCGACCGGCCTCGTCCTGGACGAGCGCCACTGGTCCGCCCTCGCCGACGCCTGCGAACGCCACGACGCCTGGTTGATCTACGACGCGGCCATGGAACGCATCCGCTTCGACGGCCGCCCTCCCAGCCACCCGGCGGCCCACGAGGGCCTGGCACGGCGCACCATCACCGTCGGTTCGGCCTCCAAGGAGCTGCGGCTCATCGGCTGGCGCGTCGGCTGGGTGACCGGCCCCGCCGACATCGTCGCCGACATCCGCCTGGTGGGCCTGACCAACGTCGTCTGCCAGGTCGGCCTGGCACAGGACGCCGTGGCCGCCGCGCTGGACGCGCCCGACGCCGATGCCGACGTCGCCGCCGCCACCGCCGAGTGGCAACGGCGCTGCGAGACGGTCCTGCGCCGGCTCGCCGCGTACCCGGTCGTCCGGCCGCACGGCGGGTGGTCACTTCTCATCGACACCAGGCCCCTGGAGCTGACCCCCGCCGAGCTGTCCCGGCGCCTGTTCGACCGGGCGAAGGTCGCCGCCACCCCCATGGACGGTTGGGGTCCCAGCGGTGGGCACTACCTGCGGCTCGTGTTCGCCAACGAACCCGTCGAACGCCTCGCCGACCTCGGCGACCGCTTCCGCCTGGCCATCGGCTGAACCATGGACGTTTCGGACGCAGCCAGCTAGGCGTGAGTCAGCCGGATGTATCCGTACGGGTTGAAGAACAGATCGTCCTCGTCATAGCGGTCGCACGCGCCGGTGCGCAGCAACCAGCGCGGAGCGTCCTCGGCCATCCGGAACCCGGCGCCGTCCTCGATCTCCTCCGCGCGGGGATCGGTCAGCAGGTAGATGGCGAGCGTGTCCAGGTGCGCGACGAGCTCCGCCAGCCTGTCCTCCGTCGGAAGCTCCGCACCGACCTCGATCTCCACATCCGGCGCGCCGAGCAGGTGCATGCCGCAGCTGTAGAGCACCTGACCGTCGTGGAGCGGCCGCTGCACCCAGGCGCTGACCAGCGCGTCGGCCAGGGCCTCGTCCGTGGCCTCGGCCGCGCGATCGGCCAGCGCGAGCCAGCGGTCCCGGCCGTGCGCGATCCCGCTGCTCTCGTTCTTCACCGCCGTGGCTCCGGACCGCAGCAGCGCGGCCGTCACCGCCAGCAGCCGCCGGGAGGTGTCGAACGCCAGCTCCCGCATCATCGGCGCGGACAGCAGGTAGCCGACGGTGTCATGGGACTCCACTGCGGCCCAGTCCGCCTCGTCGAACGAGGCCGCCGCCATGCTGGCCTCGAACGCCTCCGGCATCCGGGGGTCGGGCTCGGCCTCGGAGTATTCGCGGTCGAGGACGAAACCGCCGAAGCCGGCCGCAGTCCGTTCTATCTCCGACAGGTCCAGCCCGGCGCCGAGCACGCAGAGCACGTGCCGAGGAAACGCATCACTCATCCCGGCACGCTATCGATCATTGCCGACGTCTCGGGGCGATTCCCCCGATCTCCCGGAGATGCCGGCTACGTCCTCTTGGCGACGTGCAGCTCGCACACGCCGTCCGTACACGACCGCCGTAACCGTCCCATCGAGACGGTCTGCGCCAGACCGATCAGCCAGCACGTCGGGCACCCGCGGAAGGCCAGGAGCGCCACCGGCGCCAGCACCAGGCTGACCGGCCCGATCACCGGGATCAGCGCGACCGAGCCGATCAACGCCCCGAACCCCACCACGCCACGCGCCAGATGCCGAGGCAGCGACGCGCTGGCGAACTCGTGTCCGTCAGTCATCGCACACCCCCTCGCCCAGCCGGTCCCGCACGGCCGCGCGGGCGCGGTGCAGGCGCGACTTCATCGCCGCCACGCTCAGGCCCAGCGCGTCGGCGGTCATCCGGCCGCTGAGGCCCTGGACGTCCCGCATGATCAGCACCTGCCGCTGGTCGGCCGGCAGCGCCGCGATGGCCGCCGCCACCCGCGCCGCCTCCAGCCGCTCGAACACCTCTTCCTCCGCGGACCGCATGGCGGCGCCGTGAAGGGGAGGCGGTGGCCGCAGCTGCCAGCCTGCCCGGCGTACGCATTCGTTGCGGATGATCCGGAACATCCACGACACCAGGGCGCCGGTGGCGCGCAGCGTACCGATCTTGCGATAGAGGACGATCAACGCCTCCTGCGCCGCGTCCTCGGCATCCTCCGGCGTGGCGCACAGGTGGCGGGCGAAGCGCCGCACGTGCGGGTGCGCGCCCGACACCAGCGCGGCGATCGACTCGGCGTCGCCGTCGCGGGCCGCCGCGATCACCGCCTCGTCCGGCCAGGTCGTCGTCTCAGCCACGCGTACGCCTCCTCCGCCGCAGCACGACCACGCTACAGGTGCAGATGAGTACGACGGCGACCGCGACTCCCACAGCTACGATCACGACAACCTCTCCTTCGTCGATGACGGAACGCATATGAGAGGCGCCGGACCCGCCAGAGGATTCACCCGCCACGCGCGTCATCGATGGTGCGGGCTCGTGCCGGGGTGGCTGCGCCGACGGCAGCACGACGGGGAGATCAGCGACGCGCCATCACCGGAGCTGAAGCGGACGAAGCAGGCGGGGCGCCGGTGGGTGCGCACTCTCACCGCTGGAGATTGGTGACGGGCCACTGAACCGCGGAGTCGAGGGCAGGATCAGCTGCGAGGATTCTCCGATGGAGTTCCTGTACAGCCCTGCCCGGCTCCAGGCCCAGCTCGTTGATCAGCGTTGCCCGTAGGCCGGCGTACACGGACAAGGCCTCAACCTGGCGTCCCGACCGGTACAGGGCGAGCATGAGCAGCGCATGCAGCGGTTCCCGCAGAGGGTGGGCGGCAGTGAGTTCGCGGAGCACGGGGATCACCACCGTCTGCCGGCCGAGTTCGACATCGGCCTCAAGCGTGGCCTGGACGGCGAGTAGACGCGCCTCCTCCAGCCGGTTGGCATGCGCCTGGACCAGTGGGCCCGCAGGCACATCGACGAGCGCGGGTCCGCGCCAGAGAGACAGTGCGGCACCCAGCCGCTTGTGGGCCAGCTCCGGGTCATGGGCTCGAAGTGCCGTCTGACCGTCGGCGAGCAGCCGCTCAAAGCGGGCGGCGTCAGTCGCATGCGGGGTTTCGCGCAGTTCGTAGCCACCCCCTTGGGTGATCAGGTATTCGCCGAGGACACGGCGCAACCGCCAGATGTATCCCTGCAGCGTCTTACGAGCGAACTTGGGTTCGGAGCCCTGCCAGAGCTCCTCGATGATCCGGTCGGCCGGGACCGGACGGCCGAAGTTGATCGCGAGGACGGCGAGGACGGCACGGTGCTTGGGCGCGGGAATCGAGATCACACCTGCGCCGCTCACGACCTGGAGTGGGCCGAGCAGACCGAGCTGGGGTCCGCGGGGCGTCAAGGGCACGGGCACCTCCTGAACTAGGACAGGCCGAATCCGTGTTATTGGACGGCGCCAATGTTGATCTAGACTGCCATGCCAGACTTGCGTGGGGCTTGCGCGCTCAAGGGGGCAGCGTGGAATTCCGCATCCTCGGGGCTCTGGAACTCTGGCGCGAGGGCCTCCAGGTGCCGCTGACCGCGCCGAAGCAGCGTGCGCTACTGGCGATCCTGCTGATCAAGGCGGGACGAACCGTTCCCGTCGAACGCCTGGTCGACGAGCTGTGGGGGACGGTACCGCCGCCGAGTGTGGAAAGCACCCTGCACTCGCTGATTTCTCGGCTGCGCGCGAAGGGCGTCACCCGGCTGGTCCGGGAGCCGGGCGGCTATCGACTGGGGCTCGAGGACGCCACGCTGGACGCCTGGACCTTCGAGCAGTTTGCCGTCCAGGCACGGGAACTGGCGCAGGCCGGCGACCTGGAGCAGGCCGTCCAACGCCTCCAGGAGGCCCTGGGCCTGTGGCGGGCAGGAGCGCTCGCGGACGTGCCCGAGTCATCGCTGGTCGCGGCAGAGCGGATCCGGCTCGACGGACTTCGACTGGTCGTCTTCGAGGAGTACGCCGACACGCTGGCCAAGCTCGGCCGGCACGCCATCGTCGCCGGAGATCTTCGCGGGATGCTGGCGGAACACCCGCTGCGCGAGTCCCTATGGAGCAGGCTGATCGACGCCCTTGACCGCTCGGGGCAGCCCAGGGAGGCGCTGGCCGCCTACGACGAAGCGCGCAGGGTGTTCGCCGAGGAACTCGGCCTGGATCCCGGACCGGAGCTGCGCCGCTTGCAGACCAGGATCCTCCAGCGGGAAGAGGCTCGTCAGAAGTGTGCCGATCCGCCCGTACCGCAGCAGCTTCCGCCCGACCTGGTCAACTTCACCGGGCGGGGTACCGCTCTGCGAGAACTTACCGAACTGGCCGAGACCAGCCTGGCGGCGGTGGCCGTAGTCAGCGGCATGCCCGGCGTCGGCAAATCCGCCTTCGCGGTGCACTGGGCTCACCGGATGGCCGAGCGCTTCCCCGACGGGCAGCTCTTCATCGACCTGCGTGGACACCGGCCGCACGAGGCGATCACCTCCCGGGAGGCGCTGGATCGGTTCGTCCGTGCCCTGGGCATGCCCCCGGAACAGGTCCCCACGAGGGAAGCCGAACTGGCCGCCGCCTATCGGCGGTTGCTGACCGGCCGACGGGTGCTGGTGCTGCTGGACAACGCGGCCAACTCCGCCCAGGTCCTGCCGCTGCTGCCAAGCACCGAGGGGTGCCTGGCGCTGGTCACCAGCCGGTGCCTCATGTCAGGCCTGGCCTTGCACAACGTGACGCGCCCCATCGACCTTGAGATCATGACCACCCCTGAAGCGGTCGCTCTGCTGTCCGCTGTCATCGGGCGCCGCTCCGAGAACGAGCCGGTCGCCGTGGCGGAACTCGCCCGCCAGTGCGGACACCTGCCGCTTGCCCTACGGATCGCCGCCGCCCACCTGGGCGGCCACCCCCATCGCCGGATCGCCACGTACGTGGCCGACCTCTCTGACCGCGGGAGACTGAGTGCGCTGCGCCTCGCCGATACCCCGTCCATGGCCGTCCGAGCCGCTTTCGATCTGTCCTACCAGGCTCTGGCCGAGGCCGACCGGATCGCCTTCCGCCGCCTGGGCCTGATCCCCGGTGGCGGCGGCTGCACCGCCCAGGCACTGGCCGCGATGCTCGACGTCTCTCCTGCCCAGGCTCGCTCCCACCTGGACGCGCTACGGACCGGGAGCCTGATTCACGCCCGCCGCAGCGGGCTGTCCGAGGAGCGCTACCACGTCCATGATCTCCTTCTCGACTATGCTCGCCACCGAGCCGAGATCGAGGACGACGAGGCGGTCCGCGAGGAAACCGTGCGTCGGTTGCTGGAGTGGTACCACACCATCGACGACCCGCTCATGCTGCAGGATGAGTACGAAAACGTGTTGGCCGCCACTCGTCACGCCGCCGAACGCGACCTGGATGCTGCCTGGAGCCTACCCACGGCACTGGCCCCGCTGCTGCGATTACGTCACTGCCTGACCGGCACCTCGGAGCTGCACACCCTGGCCACGACCGCCGCCGAGCGGGCCGGCAGGCGGCTGGAGGCCGCTGTGGCCCACAACAATCTCGGCGAAGCCCTGGAGCACCTGGGCCGCTACCCTGAAGCCCTGGCCGAGCACCGCAGAGCGTTGGAGATCTACCGGCGCCTCGGAGACTTGCACGGGATGGGCACCGCGCTGCGCAGCGTCGGCGCCGTTTGCTGGCTGCTCGGCCGGTATGGCGAAGCCCTCACCGAGCTGGGCGAGGCACGGCGCATCCTTGAGGAAACGGGCGACGATGATGCCGTGGGACGGACGCTGAACCTGCTCGGCATCGTGCTGCGGCACTTGGGCCACCTTGAGGAGGCCGTCGCCCACTACGAGGACGCGCTGGCCATCCACCGGCGTACGAACGACCTTCACGGCGAGGCCAACACGCTCAACAACCTGGGTGTTGTGGCCGAGAAACGCGGCCGCTACGCCGAGGCGCTGGGACTCTACCGGAAGGCGCTCGCCCTGCGCCGATCCACGGGCAGCCGCAGGGGCGAAGCTCGCGCCCTGAACAATATCGGCCTGATCGTGACGAAGCTCGGCCGGCGCGAATCCGCGCTCGGGTACCTCCTGCGCGCTCTGGCCATCCATCGGGAGACCGGCGACGCAAGAGGCGAGGGCCAGGTGACCAATGACCTGGCCTGCCTCTTCCACAAGCTCGGACGGGAGGAGGAGGCGCTCGCGCATTTCGCCATGGCGCTGCGCATCCGATCCGACATCGGCGATCGCAGAGGGCTCGCCGAGACCCACAAGGACCTCGGCGAGGCCCACACGGACCTGGGCGACACCGCCACCGCCGACCATCATCTGGCCACCGCCGAACAGATCTTCAAGGAGCTCGGTGTGAACCCGTGACCTGGGATTCCCAGGAATCCACGGTCGCGATGAGCCAGGCCGCGGCGGGAACCTTTCCCAAGATCCCCCGTGGCGCAATGGGGTGCGCACGGCCGATCCGCGACATGGAACAGGCGGAAGAGATCGCCACCACACCGGCCCCACACCCGAGCCTCCTAAATTCGAATTACTACCGCGACGAGAAAGGAGTGCGCATGACACCGCCCACCGCAATCCAGGAGACCGCCGCCAGTGACGATCTCGTTGTCGAGCAGGTAAGCGACGAACTGCTTCCCGAGTTCGCGCTGCTGGTGCACGTCGAGTACTGATTCATGATGCGTGGAGCAGGAGTGCGTGACGCACTTCTGCTCCACGCGTCGAACTTCCATAAACGGAGGTAGGAGCGTGCGCCGGATCTGGCCGGACAGTCATGGCTTCGCCCGGGACGAAAGGCACCTCGAACAACTTCTCCGCCGACGGATTCCACTCGCCGAGCCGGACGGCCCAGCCGGTGAGGGCGACAAGGATGCCGATCTTGAAAGCCTGCCGGCGGAGATGTCGGACATTTCCCCACTCGGACACCCTGCCATTTTCTCGGCCGTGTCAGAAGCACGCGTCCAACCGAGCCGGCCCGTGTGGGACATCGCATTCGAGGCTGTTTCGAAGGCCCGGACGAGTGCTTCAAGAATGGTGTCCATCGGGCCCGAATGGAACGTGGACCTGCCGCCCGGCGAGGATTACCTGAATGCCTGTGTGGTCCGGGCGGCCGAACATCTGCCTGATAGATTTCGGTCGGAGTCCCGGTCGGCCCTTCAGGTCGTCGATTGGCGTGACGATCAGGTGGAGGTGATCCGCCGGAGCGTGCGGGCGCTGTATCGGGCGTGGCCGGAGATGACGGCGGAGCTCCGGACAGGAGTGAAACAAATCGTGATGGTCGGCGGCCGAGGAATAGTCGGTTTTACCGACTTCGCTGCGCACGGCGCGATTTTCGTCGGCGAGCGGCGGCTGCGCGAGGCCGATGGGCTACCCGTCCATCTACGCCTGGCGGAATCGCTGGTCCACGAGGGCACGCACACCAGATGCAACTCCGCGGCCGTCGCGGAGCCGTTCTTCACCGGCCAGGGTTCGCAAAATCCAGACACTCTGGTGGAGACGCCCCTCCGGGCGGACCCCAGGCCGATCTCCGGCCTCTTTCAGCAACTGGTCGTATTGGTCCGTTGCGGTGTCCTCTACGAGCGACTTGTCGGCCAATGCGATGCTGACACCGCCGATCGATGTCGGATGGAGGCACGGACGCTATTCGGGCAGGCGTCTGACGCGGCGCGAACGCTGCGCGCTCACGAATCCCTGCTCTCCATGTCCGGCCGCGAGATCGTATACGACGCCGTCCGCATTCTGGAAGGTAGTGGTGTGTCATGCAGCTAGCGTCCGACGTTCACGTGGCGTTGAAGAGATCCGTACATGTCATACCGATGTCCACGCCACCCGGCTATGAAAAGAAGGGCACGGGCGAGGTCGTGTCCGTTGCATTGATGCAGGAGAATCACCAGCCGGTCCTGTTGCGGAGCGACCGCCATCCTCTCCTGTCCGCGCTGGAGCGACTGCAGGCCGGCACAACCGTCGGCGAACTCGCAGCCGACTACTTCGCGGGCAGCGATACCGACGCGATGGAACTGCTGTCCACATTGCTGGACAAAGGATGTCTCATGCGTCCCGTACCGTCAGCGGCTTTGCCGCCCCAGACCGTGCGTGAGCGCTTTGATCGGCTCTTGGCCTATTTCGCGGAATTTGAAACCGCGGAGACGAACCGGTACGACTATCTGCGCCGTGTCCAGGAATCTCATGTGGTCTTCCTCGGCCTCGGCAGCATGACCAGTTGGATCCTCAGCCATCTTGTGGCCTCCGGCGTGGGCCGGATCACCGGAGTCGATCCCGATCGCGTGGAACCGTCGAACTTGGCTCGCCAGGCGTTCTACCGGGAATCAGATGTCGGCACCGTCAAAGTCACCGCGACGTCCGGCATCGTCCATAGCCTCAACTCCACTACACGCTTCGACGGGATCGAGGCGCAGCTGAGATCCGCGACCGACGCGTTCGAGATCCTCGGCAGGCTGGACCGTCCCGATCTCGTCATTCTCACCGCGGACCAGCCGCTGTGGGTGATCGCCGAATGGGCGGCCCACGCGTGCAACCTTCTGGACCTGCCACTCCTGCGGGTGAACGTCCGCTCGGTGGGGCCGTTCAAGAATGGCGCCGGCACCGCCTGTCCCGCCTGTGAACTGGGCAGGCTTCGCCAATCGCCAGGCGCGGAGGCGATATTGTCGTACCGATCCTCAAGCTCTTACCGAAGCGCGTTCAACAGCGCGACGATCAGTACGGAAATCGCCGTTCAGGCCTCCATCGCCGCGCATGAGGCGGTCGGGCATCTGACCGGCGCATGGGCCCCACTGTCGATCAACGCATCGCTTCAGGTCACCCCACCACCGGCCTTGCATGCGGAGCGGCGTGCGGTGATGCCGAACGCCGATTGCTCAGCCTGTGGAACTTCCGCGCGGGCCCGGGACGGGGCCGCGCCGAGGTGATGAAGTGACGTCCGTACCGGCAATCAGCGATGTCAATGTGGTGCAGCCGTACCCTGCGGTCCCTTTCTACATCGGGCGAGTCGCGGCTCGCTCGCCTGCGTTCAAAGCGACGTCAGCCACCGGCGGGCTTGGCGTCGTGGTGGGAAGCGCCGCCGGATGTGATCCCGCTGAGGTACGGGTGCGAGCACGGGCGGAGTTGATCGAGCGGGTCAGCAATATCCTGGCGGCACGGCGAGCGGAGCGCGCCGCCGAGTGTCTCGGTTCGTACAGCGACCTTCGGCGGCGCGGTCTGCCCGTGGTCGATCCGGCGATGTGGTCGGCAACGGTGGGAACTTCACCTGAAGAGTTACGAGCCATGCCCATGATGTGGGTTCACGGCCGCCGGGTGAACAGCGGTCCCGATGACGTGCTGGTACCGGCGAGTGCCGTCTTCCTCCATCACACCCCGCCTGAGGGCTGCAATCTCATGGTGCGCGCCACATCCACCGGACTTGCCGCCGGCCGCGATCAGATGCACGCGTTCAATCACGCTCTGACCGAGATCATCGAACGGGACCTTCTCTTCCGGTCGTGGTACTGGGGAGCACCGGCACCGCAACCCGCAGACGCCGGTGCGGCCTCCGCGCGACTGCTGGAGATCCTCGATGATCTCGGACTCAAGGCATCCGTCTTTCACATTGCCGGGGAAAAAGGCGTGACCTGCGTCGTCGCCGCCGTACACACTCCGGACGAGACGCAGCAGGCGTTCGGCGCACGATGTGCCTCGACCGGTTCCCCAGAACTCGTGGCGGCGACCGATACGGCGATCTGCGAAGCGCTCATGGTCCACTGGAGCATGTCCACAGCGGTCGCTCGACGGGCGTGGGTCGAGTACCAGGACATGAAGGCGCACAATCCCGGGGCGGCCTGGCCGCGTAACCCTCTCGAACATGCGGCACTCGCGTTCCACTCGTCAACGGCGCTGCGGGAGTTGCGGCGACGCTCGAAGCCCGGTGCCGAATCCATCCGGCCCTCCTCGACGGCGCCGACCTGCGATGACTTCGGGAACGCGGAGACGATCTTCTGCGACACCGCCGTTCTCCTCACCGGTGGTGAACCGCTGGCCGTCATCCGGGTGCTCGTTCCCAGTGCTTTCGATCTCACGTCCGCCCATCACGCCCCCGACAAGCCGCTGGGCCTGGAGATTCAACCGCATCCCTTCGGATGAACAAGGAGCGCCGTGACTCAGATCAGCCACTTCGACTCAACCGCGGCCGGCGGGCCACCACCGATGGCGCGGCTTGGGCTCCAGTTCGACGCTGAACGGCTCCAGGAGGAGCTGGAGTGTCTGCGTGGCACCTCGTGGTTGCCGGAGCGGCCGTTCGTGGCCTCCGGCTTTTCCGAACCAATCACGCCGAAGTGGCGCGCGTTGCCGCTGCGCAGTCAGGGCGGCGACCCCACCCGGACGGATCCGGGAGGGCCGGGCACCGCCGAGTTCGCGGACACCGAATTTCTCCGCCAGGCTCCGTATCTTGCGGAAGTGCTCGCGTCGCTTCCGTGCGAGCTTCGCAGCGCACGACTGCTGTCCCTCGCTGAGGGGGGCTCCGTGGCCGAACACGTCGATGCCCATCACGGATTCAAGTACGGCCAGGTCAGACTACACGTACCGATCACGACCAACCCCGAGGCGCTGCTGTTCATCGAAGGGCAGGCCTACCACTGGGAGGTCGGCCAGCTCTGGTACGGCGACTTCGGCCGACCGCACGCTCTCCGCAACGACGGTGCGACTGAGCGGGTCCATCTCGTCATCGACTGCCTGGTGAGCCCTCAGCTCCTCCAACTGTTTCCAGCCGACTTCCGCGCCACCATGGACGAGGGAGAGATTCTTCACAACCGCCGGCCGTACGCCGGCGACGTTGCCCGGCTGCGGAACCACCAATGCCAGTTCGACGTTCCGGCGGCAATCCTGCGCTCGGGCGCGGACAAGGCGGCAGCAATGACTGAGAACCGACCCGCCACCGTCCAGTTACACGAGGACCGGCTAATGCTCACCATCGGTGACTCGGTCAGATTCGCCCTGACGCATCTGGGCGCCGACGAGTTCCGGTTCGCCGGTTGGACCGAAGAACGTACGGTGCGGTTCTCTCATGAGGCGCACGGCGTCGATGCTGTGATCTTCAGGATCAGACACGGAAACCGAGCGCGTGACCTCCGCTGTCCCGCTCGTCCCCTGCCACGCTGAAAAGAACGGCCGCACATGATCGAGAGTATCGATGGGCGGGTGGATCCATACGCGCGGTTTGACCACTCGCGCGTGTCGTACGAGCGCTTCGCGGACATCGCGTACCGACGCAGCTTCACCTGGACGTCCGATGCCAAGTCCGTCTGCTTCATTTCCAACGAGCGGGTCCAGCCCAATATCTGGCGTCTCGACGTCGAGGAGCACATGCGATGTGCAGTCACTGCCTTCGCGGACGTAGCCGTACGAGATTTCTGGCTCTCGGACGTGCGTCCGCTCGCCGTCGCGCAAACCGATGCAGGTTCGGAGCGGCCGAGCCTGCATCTCGTCGACATTGACCAAGCGACAACGCGGCCGTTGAGCATTCCTTCGTCCATCCGGCTCCTGAGCTGTGGCACGGCCGGATTCCGGCCCGGGACGACCCAACTGTGCCTGTGCGTTGGATCACCGGGAGCAACCGGATCGCAAATCTGCCTGCTGGAGGTCGACACCGGTCGGCTGGAAACGCTGTGGAGCGGTGGCGGTGTCCTGGTCCCGGTGGCGTTCTCCGTCGATGGTGGCTCGGTGGTCCTCCGAGGCGCGTCATCCAACATGAGCAGCAATCTCTATCGTCTGGACGCGTCCGGTGCGCTCACCGCCTTGACCTCGACAGGCGGGCAATCCTCCTTTCGGGTGGTAGGCCGCACAGTCCCGGTCTCGAAGATTCCGGTGATCACCGACCATGGTGCTGATCGTCCGTACCTCGCGGAGATCAACCCGGACACGCGCGAAGTGTCGACAATTCTCCGAGCACCAGCCGACGTCGAGTCCGCCGTACAACTCCGCGACGGCACGTATGTCTGTGGGCTCAACGATCGCGGACTCTCCAGAATTGTCGCGATCACGCCAGCCGGCGATCAGATCGCCTGTGCTGCCCCACCAGGCGTCATCACCGAGTTGGCTGTGTCAGCATGCCCGGACACGGCTCAGCAGCTTGTCATCGGCCTGGCCACGCCGGCTCACCCTCCAGATCTGCTGGTGGCGGAGGTGTCCGGCGCGGCCGACGCCGGAGGCATGGGGTGGCGGACACTGGCGACAGGACGTTTGTCCGCGGAACCGGCGCCGGCGGTCTGGCCCGAGATCTGCGAACTGGGTGGCGTGCCATGCCTGTTCTACCGGCCTCGTGGGCACGCCCGGTCATTTCCTGTCGTGTTGTCGCTCCATGGCGGACCCGAGGCCCAAGAGCGGCCTGACTTCGCTTACAACGGCATGTACCAGGCCCTGCTTCATCGGGGCATCGGGGTCGTGGCACCCAATGTCAGCGGTTCGACCGGCTACGGGCGGTCATACCAGTCCCGGGTCTACGGCGACTGGGGAGGACAGGACCTGGACGACCTGACCAGCGTCCTGCATGCACTGGACGACCTTGACGGGTGTTCCGGCACGCTGCGGGCAGCGTACGGGGTCTCTTACGGCGGCTTTCTGGCGCTGTCCCTGATCAGCCGCATGCGGCGGGATCGCCTGGTCGCCGTGGCGGCCATCAACGCCCCCTCCCATCTGCCGACGCTCAGAGAGGATCTTCCAGCACCATGGCGCCCCTTCGCCGACACCTGGATGGGATCTCCTGCTGACGACGACGGGCTGGCCCGGCGTAGCCCACTGAACATGCTCGACAGCCGGACACCGCCTCTCCTTCTTGTTCACGGAAAGCTGGATCCCCGTGTGCCGCTGCGGCAGTCACAACGGTTGACGGAACGGGCGGACGAACTGGGGATCGACGCCCAGCTCATCGTGGTGGACGGCGGCCACGGATTCACCCGTAACGAAGATTGGAAGAGGACGTTCGGGCTGGTGACCGATTTCCTGACGGCAGCCCTTGCCGACGCCGAATCCATTGATCAGTCGCACGTGGCCACACGCAAGAAAGGGGATGCGTAATGGCGCTTTCGACCAGCCAGACCTCGGTGGAGACGCTCCTTGCCGACCTCCTCATCGGCGAGGGAGGCAGAACGGATCCCCATTCGTTGTGTACGAAGATCCGTGAACTGGGACCGGTGCATTCGACGAAGTACGGGCTCTGGTTCACGACTACTTACCAGGAGACCCGGACAGCACTGCGTGATGCGCGCTTCACCCGCGGCGACGTCAACGCCAGGGTGGAGCGCGATCCGCGGTTAAAGGGATCCCTGCTGTTCGAATGGGAGAAGACCGTACTGCCGTTCATCGATCCTCCGGACCACACGCGGCTTCGCCGGCTGATGGGCAGCGCGCTGACCGTGCAGTACATGATGAGTCAGGCACCGAAGGCTCGGGAGTTCGCCGCCCGCGTCCTGAGGCGAGCGGAGGCCGACGGCGCGGTTGACCTTGTCCGGGACCTGGCCGAGCCGTTGCCTTTCTGGCTCACCGCGGAGATGCTGGCGATACCGGAGAATGACCGGCCCGCGATACACCGCTGGACCGCCATACGGGCGGAGTCCCTGCAGCGGATGACCGCTGCCACTCCTCTGGAGCCGACGAACCAGGCGCTGCAGGAGAGCCACGAGTACTTGCTCCGGCTTATCGCGGCACGCCGTCGGGAGCTGTCGGACGATCTCCTCAGCAGACTCATCACCGCGGAGGTGGATGGGGAGCACCTGAGCGACTTCGAGATCGCCGCGAATATCAACCAGCTCTTCAGCGCGGGTCTGGACACTGTCAAGTACCTGATCGGCAACGCGTTCCATGCGCTGCTCACCGATCCGGCCGAGCTCAACCGGCTCCGCGGTGCGCCCGAACTGGGGAGGAACGCTGTGGAAGAGACGCTGCGGTACGAAGGTGGCATGGTCATCGCCCCGGCAAGAATGCTGGCCGAGGACGTCAGGTTGGGTGGCAGGGACATCCCGTCCGGCAGCTATGTCTGTCCCATCCTGCTCAGCGGCAACCGAGATCCGCAACGGCACGACGATCCCGACCGTTTCCGGATCGACCGGCCCAATCCGCAGCCGCTCACCTTCGGCGGCGGGATTCACCGGTGCCTTGGAGCCGCCTTGGCCAGGGTCCAGGCGACAGAATGTCTCATTGCCTTCGCCGGCATGTCCGCACGCGTCGAACTGGTGCCGGAGCGATGTGTCTTCTCCACCGATATCGGTCGCCGCGGTCCCGATCGCCTGCCTGTCGTACTGGCGTAGCTGTGGCGAGCATGGCGGAGAAGGAAACGGCATCTCACACGCGCGCCAAGCACCACGCCAGACTGGACGTCTTCAGGAACGTCAACTTCCGGCTGCTCTGGCTGGGCCAAACGGTCTCGTCCATCGGCGACCAGATGTTTCCGGTCGCGGTCGCGATCGCTGTCCTGAACCAGGGCGGCAGCGCTACCGATCTCGGTCTGGTGTTGGCGGCTCGGACGCTGGCGCTGGTCCTGTTCGTCCTGGTCGGTGGAGTCTGGGCGGACCGGCTACCCCGACGCCTGCAGATGCTCGCGGCGGACGCCCTCCGTGCCGTGGCGGTCTCATGCCTGGCGGCAGCAGTCATCATCACGGATGTGAGCGTCTGGCTACTGGCGGCCATGGTCTTCCTCATCGGAATCGGTGAGGCTTTCTTCCGGCCCGCACAGGGTGCCTTGCTGCCCAGTATCGTGCCCGCCGAAAGCCGAGCCGCCGGCAACGCGATGATGAGCGTGTCGCTACGCGCAGCCGCCATAGCCGGCCCTGCGGCCGCTGGGGTGCTGGTACTCAGCGTAGGAGTAGTTGGCACGCTCCTGATCGACGCCGCGACATTCGGCTGGAGCATGATCATGCTCTGGTGGATACGGGAACCGCCCTACAAGCGGCCGCCACGCAACTCGATGCTCACTGACATTCGGGATGGCTTCAAGGAGGTGTGGACCCGCCCCTGGATCAAGGCGCTGCTGCTTTTGTCCATGGTCCAACTCGCCCTGGTCACAGCGCCGAGTACGGTGCTTCTTCCGATCGTCGGCAGGCAAAGCTTCGGCTCGGACACCGTGTTCAGCCTGTCACTGGCCGCGCTGGCGGTCGGCGGGCTCGCCGGTGCTTTCGCCGCCGCAGTCTGGAGCCCTCCGCGACCCGGTGTCAGCGCGATGCTGCTGCTTACTTTGGGCACGGCAGTGCCGCTCGCGCTGATGTTTCCGTTTGCGGCCTGGACGGTGGTGCTTGCCCACTTCCTCGGCGGCTTCGCCGTCGAACCTTTCATCGTCTTTTGGTACACGGCTCTACAGAAGTCGATACCAGAAGACAAGGTGGCACGAGTGCTGTCGCTGGACTGGTTGGCGACCGTTGCGTTACTGCCATTGGCACTTGCTCTCGTGGGACCGGTGGTCGCTCTGGCAGGGAGCACGCTGGTGCTTGCCTGCGCACTGGCCGCCAGTCTTCTGCCGCCGCTGCTGGTGCTGCTCGTACCAGGAGTCGCACGTCTCAGCGACTGACACAGATGCTTCGATCACCATGAGCCCTTTAACGCTGTCGATCCGAGGTCAGGAGGTGAAGAGATCGAGAAGGGCCGTGCCGCGCCTGGTCAGGTGGACGTAGATCTCCCTGCCGTCGCGCCGCCGGGTGACCAGCCCCGCCGATTCGAGGCGCTTGCAGTGGTAGGTGATCACGCTGGGGTGGCATTTGATGCGCCTGGCCAGAACGCCCATCGACATCGGCTGGTCGACGCTGGCCAGGATGGTCGCCCGTGCGTCGCCGAAGAGGAACTGGAGCTGCTCCTCGGTGTCCTTCGGCCTGGGCACCGTCAGGTACGGCGGGGGATAGCCGATCCAGGCGGCGTCCGGGCCGTCGAAGCGGACGATGAGCGCGCTCGGCCCGGCGAGCATGGGGATCAGCACCAGGCCCCTGGAGCCGATGGAGAACTCGTCGGGGCCGTAGCCGGGGACGCTCAGCACGCCCTCCCCGAACGTGCAGTCGGCGTGCAGGTCATTGAGCACGACATCGAGTGCTCTTCGGGCGCCGGCCACGGCGATCCGCTCGACTTCGCGTTCGAACAGCGCGCGGGTCTGCTGCCATTCCGGATGCATGACCGACCACGCCTGCCCCAGCAGGTTGGCGAACCCGTGCAGCCAGCGGCGAGGGTGCTTCATCGCGGGCTGCCAGTGGGGCGGCGGTCGCCCGTCGGTAATGGAGTCCAGCTCGATTTGTAACGCGTCGGGCGGCAGATCGCGAATCATTTCGAGCTGCGTGGGAACGTCCAGATCTCGGCTGAAGTCTCCGGGGAACGCGACATCGGGAATGATGGTGTAGCCGGGGGCCGCGAGCGAATCCACCACCATTCCGTCGGGGGTCACCGCGGCAGAGCGCACCAGTTGCCGCCATCGTTCGGGGGCGCCCCTGTCCCGGCCCGCGAGCGCATCGCAGATCAGCGCGAGCATGGACAATCCGGGGACCATCGTCACGGTCACGGGTACCCGATCAAGTCGCTCAATGACCAGGCGCGTGCGCATTGGTAACTCTTCCTCTCGAGCTTCGGCCAATAGGAAGCAGCGATGCTATCCATGTCACGATGGCGGATACAGGCTGGCGGTCGGCTGGGTGATCGCCCGCGTCCTACTCCCTCGTCCGCATCACCTGATCTGGCTGGCGCGCAGATGTTCGCGTACGGCGGGAGTCAGCACCTGACCCGCACGGTCCGCCATGAGCGTCATGTGGTAGGCGACCAGCGCCGCGTCGCAGTCGGGCTCGGAGAGCACGGCCAGGCAAGCGCTTTCGCCGATCGACATGGTGGTCAGCATCATGCCGTTCCGCATCTCCACCATGCTCAGAACGACCCCACCGCCGTCGAGGGCGCAGGACGCGGCCACCGACAGGCCGACCAGCCCAGAGGTGATCGCGGCCAGCCGGCCGGCCCGGTCGACGGGGAAGCCCGAGGACGTCGCCAACGGCAGGCCATCGGCGGAGAAGAGAACGACGTGGACGACTCCTGGAACGATGCCGACGAATTCGCTGATCAGCCAGTCGACCTCGTACGCCATGTAGCTCACGTCGTTCATGCGCCCTGTCCTCTGTGCTTCGGGTCAGGGGCGGCCCTGCCCATGCTGATGTCGTCGCGAGCGGACCGGTACCCCTGCTGGAAGCTGGACAGGCGGCTGCGTACCCGGTCCGCCGAGACGGACGGCATCGGCGGGACATCTTGGGGCGAGGAGGCCATGGTCGCCGAGCCGGGCACCAGGTTGGCCTTGGGCACCCGCTTGGGCAGCCCGGTCGAGGTCTCGCCGTCCCGCACCGGCTCCACGGCGGCGGCTTTGGCGGCGTTCCATCCAGCGTCGGCCGCCCCCCAGCTGACTCCCTGCTCGAACCACGCCGACTCGATCGAGGCGTAGATCGGCAGATACTCGTCCGAGGCCGCTTTGGCGGCCGGGATGGGACCGGTGGACGCCGACGCCGTGTCGGGGAAGTCATAGCCGGACGGCCACTGCGGCGCGTCGTCCATGCCGCCGCGCAGGCCCAGGTTGGGACGCCTGGGGAAGATCGTGTCCTGGCTCGGCAGGTCGTGCGGTCTCCTCGGCGGCGCCCACGGGTCGGCGACGGCGTACGAGCCGGTGTCGGCGGGCGGCCGGCCTCCGGATCCCCCCGGCCTCTCGGACGGCGTGAGCCAGGCGCCGGACGGGTTGGACGGGTACGAAGGATGGGCCGGACCCATCTGGTACGAGCCCCACTGCGGCGGGGTGGGGACAGCCTCGGCGGAGCCGCCGGGATAGCTGGGCGCCTGCGCGGCGAGCATCCCCTCGGGCATGAGGATCATCGCGGTGAGCCCCCCGGATTCGTGCGGGCGCAGCTGCACCCGGACGCCGTGGCGGTGGGCCAGACGCGCGACCACGAACAGGCCCATGCGCCGCGACACCGACACGTCCACGGTGGGAGCGTCGATGAGGCGCTCGTTGGCCAGGGTGAGCTCGTCCGGGGTCATGCCGATGCCGGAGTCGGTGATCGACAGCATCATGCCGCCCCCGTCGATCCTGCTGCCCGACACCGTCACCTGGGTCTCCTGCGGCGAGAACGACAACGCGTTCTCCACCAGCTCGGCGAGCAGGTGGATGATGTCGTTGACGGCCTGGCCGGCCACGGCGACGCCGTCGGGCACCTGGAGGATGACCCGCTCGTAGTTCTCGACCTCCGACAGCGAGGCGCGCGCGACGTCGACCAGCTTGACGGGCTTGCTCCAGCGGCGGGGCGTCTCCTGGCCGGCGAGAACCAGCAGGTTCTCGCTGTTACGCCGCATACGGGTGGCGAGGTGGTCCAGCCTGAACAGGTTGCCGAGCCGCTGCTCGTCCTGCTCGCCCTGCTCCAGCCCGTCGATGAGGGTGATCTGCCGCTCCACCAGCGTCTGGCTGCGCCGCGACAGGTTCACGAACATCGCGTTGACATTGGCGCGCAGGCGGGCCTCCTCGCCCGCCAGCCGGACCGCCTCACGGTGGACCTCGTCGAAGGCCCGCGCCACTTCGCCGATCTCGTCCTTGGAGGAGATGGCGATCGGCGGCACGTGTATCGCCTTCGTGTCGACCTCGCTGTTGCGCAGCTGCCGCACGAGCTCGGGGAGCCGCTGGCTGGCGATCATGAGCGCGTCCCTGCGCAACCGCCTGAGCGGCCGGACGAGCGAGCGGGCCATGACCGCGGTGATGGCGAGGACCAGGAGCAGCAGCACGGCGAGGATGATGATGTTGAGCGTGGCCGCGGACCGGTCGCTGGACTGAATGTCGGCGCTTCGGGTGCCGACCTGCTCCAGCAACGCCCGCTGAACGGTGTGCAGCCGGTCGACGGTGTCGCTGATGGCGTTGAACCACAGGGTGACGTCGTTGGACGTCGAGGTGTCGAGCCGCCGCAGGGGCAGGCCGGCATTGGCGAGGAACACGGCCCTGTTGATGTAGAACTCGCCCCGGCCGACCTCCACGCTGGCGACCGTGTTGTCGTGGAACTGCCGCTGGGCCAGCGTGGCCACGGCGCGGAACGAGGCGCGTTCGCTCTCGCGGTTGGAGCGCGCGTCGAGGAAAGCCTTGCGCTCGGGCTCTTCGAACGAGCCTTTGACAAGCGCGATCGTCAGCAGGCCGCGCAGCTTGGCGGCCTCCTCCTCCGATCGGGCGACGGCTCGCATCGCGGCGCTGGTGGAGATCAGCTGCTCGTCCGTCGAGCCCTGCGCCACCTCGTCGTACAGCTGCAGCATCTCCGCGATGGCCTCGGAGTACTTCTCCATCGTCGGGAGCGGCGGCAGCTGCGCGTTCGGCCCGGACACGGTGGCGCGCAGCGAGGCGAGCTGGGTCAGCCTGGTGCGGACGACGGCCAGCTTCCTGCGACCGAGATCGGACAGCGAGTCGCCGACCTCCGCGGCCGTCGCGTTCGTACGCTGCACGCTGGAATCGACGATCCGCCGCTGGGCCGTGAGCCGCTCCAGCTGCGCCGATTCCCTGTCGGAGGCGACATAGTACGCGGAAAGGTCTCGCTCGAGTGCCATTTCGCGGGACAGCTCGCCGAGCTGCGCCACCAAGGAGCCCACATTGCTGATGCGCTGATTCTGCTCCGCGCTGCTGATCGATATGCCGACCCGCAGCGCGCCCAGGACCACGGCCACCAGGGTCGGAATGGCGATAAGCGTGATGAGGCGGGTTCGCACCCGCCAGTTCCGCAACGCCATCGGGTTCCCGTGAGCGGGAACCTGCTCCACCGACGCCTGCTCCGGTGACTTCTCGTCGGCCACGAACCGTTCCTGCAGAACGGGAACGCCGGCACGACCAACTTGGGTCATCTTTGTCCTTACCGATGGCAAGCGTCCCCCGGACGGCCTGCCTCGGGAGACTTCAGCCACGTCGCTGACTGAACGCGGGCAAGCTCCGGCGCCACTGACCGAGCACGGGCAAGCTCCGGCGCAATTCGACCACAAACCCCATTAGCTGGCCAACGCCAATCAAGGTACTAGATAAATCAACATTTGCACGTCTCTGCAAACATCACACACAGTAACTCGGCAGTTCGATCCCAGGAGCATCGGGTCATTCGGCGCCGCACCCACTGTTAGCGCTGGTGACGCAATTCATTTGCAGAGAAATCCAAGAGAAACGTCATCCGTCGCGCTTCAGCATCGATCTCGCCTTCGGTAATCTTCACGCTCGGTGCCCCGGTGCCGATCACCGGAGGCTTCCTGTGTTAGGAGAACCTCAAATGACCTGCAAAGTGCGCCGTCGCACTCTCGTGCTCGGCGTTACCGCCACTCTGTTATTCACCGGCTGCGGCGGAAACGGCCAGTCGGCCGGCTCGGGCGGCAACGGCCTGGAGAAGACCACCATCAGGGTCGGCGCCATGCCGATTCCCGACCCCGTCTCCCTCTACATCGCCATCAACAAGGGCTTTTTCAAACAGGAGGGCCTGACGGTCGAGCCGGTCGCCATCGTCGGCGGCGCCGCGGCCCTTCCGCAGATCAAGAGCGGTCAGCTGGACATCACCCAGACCAACTACGTCTCGACCTTCCTGGCGGTGAGCAAGGGCGAGAAGTTCAAGCTCGTCGCGGACATGTACCAGGCCGGTCCGAACGCCTACAACATCATGGTCACGAAGGATTCGCCGATCAAGACGGTCGCGGATCTCAAGGGCAAGACCGTCCTGGTCAACAACCTCCGGAACATCGCCACGTTGGCCGTCACGACACAGCTGAAGGTGGCGGGCCTCACCGAGAACGACGTCAAATTCGCCGAGAAGCCCTTCCCCGACATGGGCAACGCGCTCCAGACCGGACAGGCCGACGCCGCCTGGATCACCGAGCCGTTCATCACCGCCAACCAGAGCAAGTTGGGCTTCCGCAAGATCGCCGACACCATGACGGGGCAGACCGAGGACCTGCCGATCGCGGGCTGGATGGCCTCCGACGACTGGGTCAGAAAGAACCCGAAGACGCTGGCCGCCTTTCAGCGAGCCATCGCCAAGGCGCAGGGCCTCGCGTCGAGCGACCGTAAGGAGATCGAGGCGATCCTGCCCAAGTACACGAAGATCGATGCGAAGACCGCTTCGGTCATCACGCTGGGCACCTTCCCGAGCGCGCTGAGCGCGAACAGGCTGCAAAAAGTCGCCGACCTCATGCTTGAGTACAAGTACCTCGAGAGTCCGATCGACGTGAAGTCGGTCATCGCGACGCCGTCGGACGGATGAGTCATTCGCGGTCGTTCCGCAGCGTCGCAGGCGTTGCGGGGTTCCTCGTCGCGGGAGAGCTGGTGATCCGGTTCGGGCTGGGCGACGGCGTGATCTTCCCCGCGCCCTCCGCCATCCTGATGGAGGCCGTGCGGCTGGCGGTCGACGGAGAGTTCCTGTTGGGAGCGCTCACGACGCTCACGAACTGGGCACTCGGCCTGCTGGTGGCGGTGGCGGTGGCGGTCCCGGCAGGCGTCCTGCTCGGCGCGCTGGCCCCGTTGGAGCGCGCCGCCCGGCCCGTACTGGAGTTCCTGCGGCCCATTCCCTCGGTCGCGGTCATCCCGCTGGCGATCCTGCTGATCCCGGTGGACGGCCTGATGAAGGTCGGCGTCATCGTGTACGCGTCCGTCTGGCCGATCCTGTTCAACACGTTGTACGGCATGCACGACGTCGACCCGCTGGCGAAGGATTCGCTGCGTAGCTTCGGATTCGGGCCGGTGGCCGTGCTCGGCAGAGTGAGCCTGCCCAGCGCCGCGCCTTTCGTCGCGACCGGTGTCCGGATCGCCTCCGGGGTCGCGCTGATCATCGCCGTCAGCGCCGAACTGTTCGCCGGTGGAACCGGGGGCCTGGGCGTCTTCGTCATCCAGGCAGGCAGCGGAAACAGGACCGACCTCGTCATGGCGGCCACACTGTGGGCCGGCCTGTTCGGCCTGCTGGCCAACGCCTCGCTGCGGGCGGCCGAGCGCCGTCTGTTCGGCTGGCACCTGGCGCGGACGGGTGCGGCGCAGACGTGAGATCACTTGCCGGGGTCCTGGTGATCCTCCCTGTCATCGCCGCCTGGGAGCTCGTCACGCGACGGCTCGGAGACACCGACTTCCCACCGCCCACGGGCATCGTCGCCCGCATGCACGAGCTGTGGTTCTCAGGCCCGGCCGCGCGCCTGTTCCTCACCGACGACGCCGTGGACAACATCCTGCCCAGCATGGGACGCATGTTCTCCGGCTGGTTGCTGGCCGCGTTCATCGGAGTGGTGGCGGGGGTGGCACTGGGACGCTCGCGGGTCGCGGCCGACTACGTGGACGCGCTGATCGAGTTCGGTCGCGCCGTTCCGCCGCCCCTGCTGCTGCCGCTGTTCCTGGCGCTGTTCCAGGCCGGCCTGGCCATGCAGCTCGCGGCGATCGTCTCCGGCGTGATCTGGCCCGTACTGCTCAATTCGATCGACGGAGCCAGGAACGTCGACCGCACCTACACCGAGACCGCCACGGTCTTCGGGCTGTCGAGACCGCAGCGGCTACGCCGGATCGTCATTCCCGCCGCCTCTCCCAAGATCTTCGCGGGCCTGCGGCTGAGCCTGTCCCTCGCGCTGATCCTCATGGTGATCTCCGAGGTGTTCGGCAGCACGAACGGCATCGGCTACCAACTGCTGGTGGCGCAGCGGAGCTTCGACACGCCCGGTGTCTGGGCGACGATCGCCCTGCTGGGCATTCTCGGTTACATCGTCAACGCGCTGTTCGTGCTCGCGGAGCGCCGGCTGCTGATCTGGCACAGGCAGGCGAACCGTACGCCATGACCTCTGGAAAAGGACACATGCCGTCATCCGACAAGCTCCTCTGGGAAGCGGTTTCCGGTATCTCCCGATTCGCTGCACTCTTGACCATGGCGGAGCTCGGCGTGGCCGATCAGCTCGCGCATGGGCCGCTCGACACCGAAGAGCTCGCCGCACGGTGCGGCGCGCACGCTCCCTCGCTCCGCCGGGTCCTGCGCGAGCTGGCGGGCATCGGAGTCGTCCGTCCGTCCGGCGCCGACCGATACGCCCTCACCGAGGAGGGCTCGGCGCTCCGCTCGGACATCCCCGGCTCGATCCGCTCCTCCATGCGCATGCTGGGCGAGGAGAGCTTCTGGTACGCCATGGGCAAACTGCCGGACACGGTACGCGAGGGCAGCTCCGCGTTCGTCACCAGGTACGGAGAGCTCTACGAGCACCTGGCCCGCCATCCCGACATCAGCCACATCTTCGACGACTACATGACCGCCAGGGCCGACGCCTTCACGCGGGGCCTGGTCACGCGTTATGACTTCACCGGCGTCGGCACCATGGTCGACGTCGCCGGAGGCAGCGGCTCGATCCTGGCCATGGTCTTGCGCGCCAATCCCGGCATGCGGGGCATCCTCCTCGATCTCGACCACGTGGTGGCCCATGCCGGGGACGTGCTGGCCGCCGAGAACCTGGCTGATCGGTGCGAGGTGGTGGCCGGGAACTTCTTCGACTCGGTGCCCTCGGGAGGGGACGTCTACCTGCTCGCCAGCGTCCTGCACAATTGGAGCGACGACGACGCCGTGCGCATTCTCCGAAATGTCCGGCACGCCATGAAACCCGGCGGGCGCGTGCTGATCCTGGAAGTGGTGCTGCCCGACGACGCGGAGCCGCATCTGGGCAAGGACCTGGACCTGCGGATGCTGGCCATCTTCAACGGCGGCTCGGAACGGAGCCGGCAGGAGTACGCGAAGCTCTTGGCCTCGGCCGATCTGGAGCTGGGAGAGGTTGTGGAGCTGGGCGCGGGAGCGAGCCTCCTCGAGGCCAAGCCCAGCTGACCCGGTCCGCATCGAGTGGCGCCTCAGGGTTCGTGCTACGCGGAGGAGGCAGCGTAACTACGGAGGAAGGCCCGCACGCCCGCGGTGACGAGCCGGTCGACCTCTTCCTGGGGAAGGGGGACGGCGCCGTAGAACGTCTGCTGGTTCACGTCGGTGATGGTCAGCAGGGTGAGGTGGGCGGCGGCGAGGTCGGCGTCGTCGAGCCGCAGCAGGCCGCGCTCGGCGATCTGCCGCAGGTACGGGGCGAGGCGCAGGTGCCCGGTCTGCGGTCCCGCCGCGATCCACGCCTGGAGGATCGGCGGCGGGATGTGGGCCGCCTCCGCCTCGATGGCCCGTACCAGGGCGAAGTGGTCGGGGAAGGCGGTGACCGCGGCGACCCTGTCGAGGGAGAAGTCGATGAGGTCCCGCTCCAGATCCACGATCTTGTGCAGGTGCCGGTCCATGATCTGCGCGATCGCGGCGGTGACCTCGTCGGCGCCCTCCAGCGCGACGGTCAGGAAGAGCTGCTCCTTGTCGGTGAAGTGCCGGTAGATCGTGCGTTTGGACACCCCCGCCTCGGCGGCGATCGCGTCCATGCCGGCCCGGGTGTAGCCGTCGCGGCCGAACACGCGGCGGGCGGCTCGGGTGATCGCCTGACGCTTCTCCGGTCGGCCGTACGGCTCGGCCTGGCGCAGGGTCATCAGCGTCCTTCCGGCTGGAAACTCCTCGATGCAGTGTAGGGGCGGCCCGCGTGCCGGCGGGCCTTGCGGGCCAGGGCGTCGAGCAGTTCCCGCAGCAGGTCGGCGGTGTAGGGGTCGGTCAGCCGGCGGTCGTCGTGGGCGAAGCGGGTGTCGCTGTAGAAGACCGTCACCTCCGGCTTGACCAGGACTTCCGCTCCCACCGAGGCCAGGATCTGGCGGAGGGCGAGCTGGGCGCGTACGGAGCCGAACGGCCCCGGCGAGGCGCCCGCGATGGCCACCGGCTTGCCGCGCAGCAGCCCTTCGGGGGCGGTGCTGACCCAGTCGATGGCGTTCTTCAGCGCCGCGGGGACGGAGGCGTTGTGCTCGGGCGTGGCGATCAGCAGCGCATCGGCCGCCGCGACACGGGCCCGCAACTCGGTGACCGGCGCCGGGGGTGCGACGGTGTCCAGGTCCTGGTTGTAGAGGGGCAACCGGCCCAGGTCGTGATCGATGTCGATCGCCAGCCCGCCGGAATGCAGCGTGCGGGCCGCGTGCAGCAGGGCCGTGTTGTGGGAGTCCGCGCGCAGGCTGCCGGACAGAGCCAGGACGTCGACCTTGTTCATGCCGGTAAGGTACACCAAGTAGTGTCACTAGGAAACTAATGGGTATACTTTGGGCCATGTGATCGCCGAATCCGTACACAAGGGACAAATCGCAGTCCGATACCTCGCTCTCCTGGCCACGCCGACCTCGCTCAGCGCCAACAGCACCACCACCGTCATCCCCGACCTGGCCCGGGCCCTGGGCGTCTCGACCGCCGACGCCACCTGGGCCGCCACAGCGTTCGGCTGGGGCGGCGTCCTCGGCGCGCCGCTCACCGCCGCGCTGCTGCGTACCCGCGGCATCCGCGCCGCCACACTCGTCAACGGCGCCCTCGTACTCCTCGGCACGCTCCTGGTGGCCGGCGCACCGACGCTGCCAATGCTGCTGGCCGGACGCGCCGCCCAGGCCGCCGGCGGAGGGGGCCTGGTCACCATCGCCATCTCCCTGGCCGGGACCGCCTCGCGAGCAGGCGCCGTCACCGCCGGCGTCGGCCTGATCGGCGCGTTCGGCCCGCTGGCCGGCTCCACCCTGTCGGCGATCTCCTGGCGGGTGCCGCCGCCACCCGTACCGACACCATCGGGATCCTGCTCGTGATGACGCTGGTCAGCGCATTCGTCCTGGTCCCGCGCCTGGAGCTGGTGGCGGTTGCCGCCGCGGCCGTTGCGGGCCTGCTGCTGACCCTGCACGTCCGCACGAAGCCTGCCGGGTTCATCCCTCATCCGGTGGTCCGCTCCCGGGCGTTCGTGACCGCGGCAGCGGTGGCGAGCACGCTGTCCACCTCCTACTTCGCCCTGCTCTACACCGTGCCCCGGCTGCTGGAACACCACTGGACGACCGGGCGGATCGGGCTGGTGACGCTCATCATGCTGGCCACCGGCTCCATCGCCTCGCTGTCGTTCACCCGGCGGGCCGCTCGGCTCGGTCCCGCCGTCACCCGATCCGTCCTGCTGACGGCGGGCGCCGCGGCCGTCGCCCTGCCGTCGCTCGCCCCGTGGCCGGTGCTCGTCGCGGCGTCCACAGCGTTCGCGGTGTTCGCCGCCACAGCGGCGATGGCCTGGTACGCGACCCGCGTCGGCGCCGTCGTACCGGACGAGCACCGGGCCACCGCCGTGAGCCTGCTCACTCTGTGCTACCAGCTCGGCGGCGCCTTCGGCCCCGCGCTGGCCATCCTCCTGCTCGCTTGAGTGCCGGCAGCGCCGGGATCGCCGCCGGCACCACGGCGGTCAGTGCGGCGATACCGAGGAACGTCCTCTGCACCCCGGTGACGTCGGCGATCAGCCCGAAGTACGCCGGGCCGGCGAGATAGCCGAGATAGGCAACCGTGGAGATGGCGGACGTGGCGCGTCCTCGTGACCCGTCGGGGACAGGTCGAAGCCCGTAGGACAGCAGGGTGGGGAAGAGCGCCGAGGTGCCGACGGCGGCGGCGATGACGCCTCCCAGGGCGAGCGGCAGCGTGGCCGCGAACGCCGTCAGCACGCCACCGGCCGTGGCGATCGCGCTTGCCACGACCAGCGTGGCGATCGGGCGGCGCAGCGTGACCGTACCGGTGGCGAAACGGGTCAGTGCCGCCGTCGTGGCGAACACCGCCGGCGCGACGGCGGCCAGCGCCGGCGAGGCGGTGAACGCGTCGGTCAGCAGGACGGCGCTCCAGGACTGGTACGCGTTCTCCGCCGCGAACGCGAACGCGCCGATCGCCCCGACCATGACCAGCGCGATCCACCCCGACATGCGACCAGGACGCGTGGCGGCACCCTCGGGTGCGGCGGCGTCATCGGCATGGGCCGGTCGCGTCGCGGTGACGACGGCCAGGCCGAGCGCCACGACCACCACCGCGCCCGCGGCGAAGTTCACCAGCAGGCTGTCCGCGATCGCGGTGAGCGCACCGGTGGCCAGGCTCGAAAGCGCGACCGTGGCGGAGAACGCCGCGTGCGAACGGGTCACGACAGGACGTCCGGTTCGCTTCTCGACCGTCGCCGCCAGCGTGTTGAGCGCCACATCGGCCGCTCCCGAACTGGCTCCCATCAACAGGATGCCGGCGCACAACGCGGCATAGTTCACCGCGGCGGCGGAGAGCACGACCCCCATGACACCCAGCAGCGCGAGCAGCACTCCGGTGACACGCAGACCGAGCGCGTCGACCAGCCGCCCGGCCAGCAGCATGGCGGGCAGAGCTCCGGCGCCGATGAAGAGCAGTACGACGCCGAACTCCGCATCGCTCACACCGGCCTGGGCTCGCAGCAGGGGCAAACTGGCACCCCACACACCCCAGAAGGCGCCGAACCCTGCGAAGCCGAGGAACGGCGCCGCGCGAAACATGCCCGCGGGGCGAGCGATCACTGTGCACACATGTGTAACGCTACACAACTAGAATGGCGCCGTGCCAACCGACCGCAGACGCGTGACACTGAAAGATGTGGCGGCTCGTGCCGGGGTGTCACCCATGACCGCCTCCTACGCCTTCACCCGGCCTGCCCGGGTCGCGACCGACACCCGCGAACGCGTGCACCGCGCCGCCGACGAGCTGGGCTATCACCCCGACGCCGTGGGCCGCGCGCTGAAATCCGGTCGAACGCATCAGATCGGGGTGGTCTTCAGCGAGCATCTGGCGTACGCCTTCGACGATCCCCAAGCAGCGCAGTTCCTGGCCGGGGTCGCGGAGGTCTGCGTCGAGGAAGGCCGGGGCCTCACGTTCATCCCCACTCGGGGCGATGCCGCCGATGCCGATCGCGTGCTGTCCGCGGCGGTCGACGGCTTCGTGCTGTGGACCACCGCAGAGGACGACCCGGTGCTGTCGGCAGTAGCCGGCGACCCCCGTCCCGCCGTCATCCAGGGCGGTCCATCGCGCCAGGGGATCGCGTGCGTCACCCAGGACGACTACCGGGCCGCGCTCGCGGTCGCCTCCCAGGGACTTCGCGAAGACCGGACGCCCGTCGTGATCTCGTTCCCGCTCGATCGCGACCGCGAGCACATGGTGACGACCGGCGCCGATCTGCCGCCACGCGCCCCGTTCCCCGTCACCGACGCCCGCCTGCGTGGCTACCGCACCGCCATCGAACAGGCCGGGCTCGACTGGACGAGCACGCCGATCGCCGTCGTGGCCCGCAACACCCAACAGGACGGCCTCGCCGCAGCCCGAGAACTCGCACCCCAGCTCACCCCCACCGCGCTCATCATCGCCATGAGCGACGAACTCGTCCTGGGAGCCCATCAGGCCCTCCAGGAGACTCACCCGGAGGCTGCCTACCTCGGCTGGGATGCCTCACCGGCCGGCCGGCGGCTCGGCATCACGTCCGTCACCAACCCGCTGCGCGATCAAGGCCGCCGCTGCGCGCACCTGGCACTCGACCCCGGCCACCCGAACGACCAAGAGATCCCGTGGACCATCACAGCCGGACGAGAGTCCGTTATGTAGCTCTTTACGTGTCCTGATACTTTATTGATAGGTGTGCCGGGAAGTCTGGTCGGCAAGTGAGCGACCCGACCCCTGCTGAAGGAGCGGAGTTCCATGCCCGGCACCAGCGCTACTCGCCTTCCCCGCCTGTTCAACCGGAGCACCTGGCCCGAAGCGCGCCGCATCGCCGACATCCTGCGCAAGGAGACCATCGGCGGGGCGCTGCTGCTCGCCGCCGCGCTCGCCGCGCTGATCTGGGCCAACTCGCCGTGGGCGCAGACCTACCAGGACCTGCGGGCCATCGAGGCCGGCCCTGCCGCGCTGCACCTGAACCTCGACCTGGCCACCTGGGCCGCGGACGGGCTGCTGGCCATCTTCTTCTTCGTGGCCGGTCTGGAGCTGAAACGGGAGTTCGTCGCCGGCGATCTGCGTGACCTGCGCCGGGCCGTGGTGCCGGTGGCCGCGGCCGTCGGCGGCGTGGTGGCGCCCGCACTGGTGTATCTGGCGGTCGCCGGCGGAACGGCGGCCAGGGGGTGGGCGATCCCGACCGCCACCGACATCGCCTTCGCGCTGGCGGTGCTCGCGGTGATCGGCCGCTCCCTGCCGGACGCGCTGCGCACGTTCCTGCTGACCCTGGCGGTGGTGGACGACCTGATCGCCATCGTCATCATCGCCACCTTCTACACCTCGCACCTGTCGGTGCTCCCGCTGCTGGCGGCCGTGGTGCCGCTGGCGATCTTCGCTGTGCTGGTACGGCGCGGAGTGCGGGCGTGGTGGCTGCTGCTACCGCCGGCGATCGCCTGCTGGGCACTGGTGCACGCCTCAGGGGTGCACGCCACCGTGGCCGGGGTGCTGCTGGCTCTGACCGTCCCCGTACTGTCCCGGACACCGCCGGGCGGCACGGAGGAACCGGGCCTGGCCGAACGTTTCGAGCACCGGTTCCGCCCGCTGTCCGCCGGCGTGGCCGTGCCTGTGTTCGCGTTCTTCTCCGCCGGGGTCAGCCTCAGCGGGCCGGCAGGAGCGTTGAGTGACCCCGTGGCGATGGGGATCGTGGCCGGGCTGCTGGTCGGCAAGCCGGTCGGGATCCTGACCGCCACCTGGCTGGTGGCCCGCTTCACCCGCGCCACTCTGGACGAAGGGCTGGCCTGGATCGACATGGCCGGGCTGGCCGTCCTGGGCGGCATCGGGTTCACCGTGTCGCTGCTGATCGGGGAGCTGGCGTTCGGCACGGGCGAGGCCGACGCGCGGTTCAAGATCGCGGTCCTGGCCGGTTCCCTGACCTCGGCCCTGCTGGCCACGGTGATCCTTCGGCTGCGCGCCCGCGTCTACCGGCGCATCCACCGGTCCGAGACCGCCGACTCCGACCATGACGGGATCCCCGATCTCTACCAGCGGCCCTAGCTACCCTTGGCTGCCCTCCGCAGGTGTGCCGCACGCACACGTCCGGTGCGGCAAAGGTGTGGCGGGCGGCACTGGAACGGCCGCGGCGCGCAAGTGACGATGGCGGGCGGTCTCGGGGTTGCCGACCGACTCAGGGAGCACTCATGCCCGACACGCGCCATCCCACGATCCTGCTCGCCGCGCGCGTTGCCGCCGCGGTCACCGAAATCCCGTAGACAGGAGGCCCACATGCGTTGCTTATGGACGGTCGCGGTGATGCTGACCGCACTGCTGGTACCGACCGCGGCCCATGCCGCGACCCCCTCGTACCTGACGCTGGAAGCCACGTACGCCAACGTCGCGAACGGTTGGTCCGCGGTGGAGCGGTATCTGGACACCACGTCCGGATTCACCCAAGAGAGCTACCCGCCGGACGGCCGCGGAGATCAGGACGGCCAGCGGCTGAGCTTCTTCGGCGGCGTCAAGCGGCCGTTCTCGGGCCGTTTCCTGCTGTACCACGCACCCGGTTGGAACTCCAACCCCAAGACCACTCCGGTGCTGCTGGTCCACGGCGCCAACGACAATCCGGACCGGGCGTGGGCCAATCCCGGCGAGTCGGGCGGCTTCGGCTGCGGCGCCATAAGCTGCCCGAGCACCGGCCTGATGCAGCACCTGTCGAACGCCGGATACCGGGTCTTCGCCATCGGGTTCGCGCACAAGGAAGGCGACAACCTGATGCAGGCCCAGGAGGTCGGCGACGCGATCGCGATCATCAAGGCCAAGCTCGGTGTGTCCGCTGTGGATCTGGTGGGCTGGAGCAAGGGTGAGATGTCGGCGCGGATGTACGTGTCGTCGGTCAAGCCGAGCTGGGGCCGTTCGTACGCCGGCGACGTGCGCAAGCTCATCACGCTCGGCGGCCCGAACGCAGGCTACGACTATCCGTTCGCGCACGGCTGGGCGCACGACTTCTCGATCTGGCCGGAGTGCGGCGGCAGCGTCAACTCCCCCGCGCCGCACACGTACATGACCTGCTACGGCATCTACGCCAACCATCCGGAGTTCTCGTTCGTACCCGCCGGCGGGTTCGACTGCTATCCCGGGCAGCGGCAGATGCTGGCGCGCTTCGACGGCACCTACGGCATCGACCAGACGCAGCAGGACTGGTACACCACGTACTACGGCGGGCAGGGCTTCTACACCTCCGGGCCCGGCATCCAGGCCGCGATCAACGCGGGCTCGCTGATCTCGCGAATCCAGCAGGCGGGCGTGCCGGCGTCGGTGGCGACGTACCTGCTGGCCGGCGGGTCGCCCAGCGTCGTGGGCATCTACAACGAGAACCGTGGGCCCAGCGACGGCGTGGTGTTCGTCAGCAGCGCGCTGTCCAAGGTGGGCATCGGTACGGTGGCCGGCACCGCGCTGATCGCCGGTGCCAACCATCTCCAACTCGGCTGGTACCCCGCGGTCGAGTCGCAGGTCGCGAGCTGGCTCGGCTGACAGGACCAGACCTCCTGGGGGATTCAGTGGCCTATGCAGCCTCCCCCGGAGGGGTTGGTGAAGTCGACCGGCGTGGCGCCGGGCTGGAAGTCGCCGTCCTGGGCGTGCCCCTCCTGGTCCACGCCGAAGTTCACGTGCGGGCAGGAGCTGATCGCCCGCACCGACAGCCGCAGGTCGTTGCCCTGGACGGTGGCGCGGTTCATGCCGCCGACCGCGATCCCGGTGCCGACGACCGCCGTCAGGCCGTTGGTGGTGTTGTCGCGTACCGACACGCCGGCGCCGTCGTCGGCGCGCTCGCCGAACCACATCCGGGTCCCGGCCGCGATGCCGATGTCGGCGTGCGTGTCCGGGCCGGTCCAGAAGGCGTTCCCCGACACGGTCGCGCCGGTGAAGTCGTGCGTCACGTCCCCGCCGTACAGGGGGTCCACGACGATCGCCCCGTACGCCGCGTTGCCGGCGTTCAGCACGACATTGCCCCGCACGCTCGATCGCTGGGTCGCCGGGCTCGAACGGAACAGCACGATCCCCACGTCCGTCGCGTCCACGATCCCGTTACCCTCGATGACGGCGTTCTCGCAGGAGACGGAGATGCCGTCGGTCCAGCGGCCCGCGCCGTCGTGCATCACATGCTCCGACGAGTACGCGGTGACAAGGTTGCCGCTGATCACGGCCCTCGGGCACGGCCGATTGTCGCCGCTGCCGAGCGCCAGCAGACTGCTCCAACCCCGGCTGTCGGAGATCTTCGAGCCGCTGACCTCGGTGCCGTCGCCGCCCATGAGCTGGACGTTGACGGCGTTCAAGGTGAAGTTCGTGTACGCGCCGCGCTGGCCGTCCACCCAGACGCCGCGCAGGCGGGCGCCGCTCTGCAGCCGCACGACCGGCTCGCCGAAGGAGGAAGCGCGCACCAGGCGCCCCTGCCGGGCATACTCGCGGGGCGACGGCGTCCCGGTGGTGGCCAGCGTACGACCAGGGGGTATGACCAGCATCGCACCGACCCGCACCACCGCCCTCTCCGCCAGGTACACCGTGCCGCCCTCGGGCGTGGCGTCCAGCAGCGCCTGCAGCTGCTCGCCCGTGCCGCCCGCGAACCCGGTCCCCTTGGGGGTGAGCGTCAGCGCGGGCGCGGTGCCGTAGTGGTAGCTCGTGGACGGGCCGCAGATGGTCGCGGCGAGCGAGGCCAGTTCGCCGCTGGAGACGATCGCGTCGACGATCTGCGGCCAGCTCCGCGCGCCGCCGGTCAGCAGCCCGGTGAAGTGGTCGAACCCGCTCCGGTCGGGCTCGCGGTTGAGCGCGCCCCGGTAGAGCGCCAGGACGCGCTCCTCGGCGTCGTAGTTCAGGGCCATGAACTCGGCCGAGGTGTAGAAACCCCCCGCGAAATCTCTGACGCGGTCCGGCGTGCAGCCCTTGGCGGCGAAGTCGGCGACCGCCGCGGACCAGCCGCTGGGGTCGGGCATCCTGCCCAGAGCCTCGCTGTACAGCTTGGCGAAGAACTGGGCCGGGACCTTGCCCGCCGCCGTCGCGGGCGTCGCTCCCACCGACAGGCACGTCGAGAGGAAGGCCAATACAGCGCAGATCGTACGTCTCACGGCGTCGAAAGCTACCGAGGCCGGTCGCCGCCACGCCGACGCTTCAACGAATATGGACGTATCGCCGGCGACATCGTCGCCCGGCTCAAGGAGGAGTCCGAGGTGCCGTTGCGCTCGCACGGCCGCCGGTCTCCCGCCACGTTCAGAAGAGCTTTATGCGCACGGTGCCCGGCGGCGTCGCGGAGGGCGAGCCGGCGGGCCCACCCTGACCCGGCGCCGGGGGCTGCTTGGTCACGTCGGGAGTCCCTTCGGAAGTGGAAGGCTCGGACGGCTCCGGCACGCTCTGCGTCGGCTTCGGCGTCAAAGTGGGTGCCGGCGTGGGGGTGCGGGTGATCGGTGACGTGGAGGGGGTGGAGGACGGAGACGCGCCTGTCGGCGTCGAGGTGTCTGACTCCCGATACGGCGCCGGGGCCGGGGACCCAGCGTGCCTGCTCTTCTTGGATGATGGTTTGCGGGGTTCGGCCCGTTTCCGGGACTTGCCGGTCACCTGGTCGGCCACCGTCTGATCAACGATCACCTGGTAGGTCAGGATGCCGCCCATGCTGACGCAGAACACCAGCGCGGCCGCCACACCCAGCTTGGCCCACGGCAACGCCTTCAGAAGTGCCCCGGCCCGCGCGGACCGCCGCGCCGCGCCATCACCCGCCTCGGCTGTCCGCTCGTGCCACGCGCTCACGGCATGCTGCCTGACCTTGTCGCCGGTGCGCTTGAGATAGTGCGTGTATACGTCGGTGGCCACCGTGCTGGCGAGGCTCATCACGGCGGCGCCGATCACCGTGCCGGCGACGCCCAGGTACGACGCCGCGACCGCCGCCGTGACCGCGGCCATCGCGCTTCCCACGATCTGTGGCACGCTGAGCGCCAGCCTCCGAGGCTTTCTGCCCGCTTCTCGGATTCGGTCCCTCTTGGTCATGCGTGTGGTGGAAGCCTTCTCGTTCGTGGACGCGCACGCGCCCTGTCGTGCCTGTGGCGTGCGGACCTTTCAGGGCCACGCGTGGCTCGGCGCACCGGTGGTGCAGACCCGCTCGCCTGAAGAGGCGGCCGGCTCGACCACTATGGCCCGGCGGACAGAGGCGGCTGATGCGACACACGGCGCCATGTCGGATCGTGACGGCACCCTTGCATTTATGCGGAATTCGCCTGCCGCACCGACCCGAGTCCGGCACACCCGTGCTGGAGGCGTTGCCGAGCGGGTCGCCGTACCGAGGGGATGAGCAGCGCTCAGGCCCCGGTGAGGACGCGACCGTGGTCGGCCGCGTACGCGGCGAACACCTCAGCGGGTGTTCCATTCGTGTGGAGGAAACGCTGGTCAAGGATGGTGGCGAGGTCTTCCAACGCGCCGGCGAGCAGGTCGGCCGTCAGGCGCACATCTGCCCGTCGGGCTGCCTGCCCGCGCCGGGCGAGGCGAGTGGCATAGCCGATCGTGGCCGCCAGGGACGAGTGGTCCTCACCGTCATGGAAGTAGTAGGCCTCCGCGTACTGGGTGAAGTCGATACGGACACGTACCACCTCGGTGGCCAGGCTGCCCAGCAATGACGCACCCGCAGCGCAGTCGAGCTGCCGCATGGACGGGTCCGAGCGGTGCAGCAGCGCCAACCGGATCGCGAGCACCCGCCGGCGGGTCAGCGTCGGATAGATCTCCAGCACCCAGGAGACGGTGGCCGTCAGGAGGACGAAGCCGACGAGGGCTTCCAGGGGCGAGACCACGCGGAGCCAGCCCGCGACAGGCACGATGTCCCCGAGCCCGAGGGTGGCGACCATGACGAGCGACAGGTAGACGGAGTCGAGGAGTGCCGGCTCCTGCGACAGCCCGGAACCGGGTGCGAAGGCGAACGCCTCCGGCATGTGGGGCCAGTAGACGATGGCCCAGCCCAGGATGATGGTGACGGCCCACATGCCGACCACCGTCGCCATGGCGAGCGGACCGACGAGCCCCACAACGCGCCTGCGCGCTCGGAGATGCCGGGCCAGTTTCCACAACGCCCCCATGACGAGCCGGCTCAGTCCTCCGTGGCGGGTGGGGTGCCAGAGTGTGTGGAACAGGTCCCGTAGGGCGGCCATGATGAGCGCGGCCCCGAGCAGCGAGACCAACCACTCCATTCGTCTCTCCCGCAGCGACTGTCCTGTGGATCGGCTGGACAATCCGTGTAGCCAAGGCCGGGGGGATCTGCCGCCCGAGCCGGGCCGCGCTTGGAGCCTAGGCCGCGGGCACAGTCGGTGAACGCAGACTCGCCGTATCGGAGGTGGTCGGGCTGCACAGCTCGCTCATATGTTCGACTCTGCCGAACAGCGGGTATGGACGGAAGATGCGGGCGTTTCCCCAGCTCACGGTCGGTGTGGCATGTCCTTCACGCAGCGTCAACAACAGCCTGGCAACAACCTTCCCGCCCTCCGGGCGCGATGCCCCATGAGCCTCGCGAGACGGAATAGGCTCATGCGAGGATCCGGGCCGATGCGAAGTTGGGGGAACGGGTGAGCAAGTCGTTCGTGCATCTGCACGTCCACACCGAGTACAGCATGCTGGACGGGGCGGCCAAGCTGAAGCCGCTGTTCAAAGAAGCCGAACGATTGGACATGCCGGCGATCGCCATGAGCGACCACGGCAACATGTTCGGTGCGTACGAGTTCCAGAAGGTCGCGTCGGGCTCACCGGTCAAACCGATCATCGGGATCGAAGCGTATGTGGCCCCGCACAGCCGGTTCGTGAAGAAGCCGGTGTTCTGGGGGCAGCGGGCTGAGACCGGCGTGGCGGACGGCGAGGGTGGCAAGGACGTCTCCGGCGGTGGCCGGTTCACCCACATGACCATGTGGGCCAAGGACGCTAACGGGCTACGCAACCTGTTCCGGCTGTCGTCCCTGGCGTCGTTCGAGGGCTACTACTCCAAGCCGCGCATGGATCAGGACCTGATCTCGCAGTATGCGACCGGGATCATCGCCACGACCGGCTGCCCGTCCGGCGCGGTGCAGACCCGGATCCGGCTGGGCCAGTACGACGAAGCCGTCAAGGTCGCCGGCGAGTACCAGGAGATCTTCGGTAAGGAGAACTACTTCCTGGAGCTCATGGACCACGGCATCAGCATCGAGCGGGAGGTCCGCGAGGACCTGCTCAGGTTGGCCAAGCAGCTCGACATTCCGCTGCTGGCCACCAACGACTCCCACTACGTGACCGAGGACCAGGCCGACGCCCACGACAGCCTCCTGTGCGTCGGCGTGGGCAAGAACAAGGACGACCCGAACCGGTTCCGGTTCAACGGATCCGGCTACTACCTCAAGCCCGCCGACGAGATGTACGCCCTGTTCCCGGAACTGCCCGAGGCATGTGACAACACGCTGCTCGTGGCCGAGATGATCGGCGACTACGGCGACGTGTTCGCCCAGGTGGACCGGATGCCCGACTATCCGGACGTGCCCGAGGGGGAGACCCAGGAGTCGTGGCTGCGCAAGGAATGCGAGCGCGGCCTGGAGATGCGGTACGGCACCCCGATTCCGGCCGAGGTGATGGAGCGGTACGAGACCGAGATGAAGGTCATCGGTCCGATGGGGTTCTCCTCGTACTTCCTCGTCGTGGCCGACATCTGCAAGTACGCCCGTGACAACGGCATCCCGGTCGGGCCCGGCCGTGGATCGGCGACCGGCTCGATCGTGGCGTACGCCACCCGCATCACCGAGCTCGACCCGCTGGAGCACGGCCTGCTGTTCGAGCGGTTCCTCAACCCTGAGCGGATCAACCCGCCGGACGTCGACCTCGACTTCGACGACCGCCAGCGCGATCGCATGGTGGCCTACGTCACCCAGAAGTACGGCAGTGAGTTCACCGCGCAGGTCAACACGTTCGGCACGATCAAGGCCAAGGCCGCCGTCAAGGACTCGAGCCGGATTCTCGGCTATCCGTTCGCGATGGGTGACAAGATCACCAAGGCGATGCCGCCGGACGTCATGGGCAAGGGCGTCCCCCTCGCGGACATCTTCAACGAGAGCCACCCCCGCTACAACGAGGGCACCGAGCTGCGCGCCCTGTACGAGAACGACCCCGATGTCAAGAAGGTCATCGACACCGGCCGCGGCATCGAAGGGCTGATCCGCGGCACCGGCGTGCACGCCGCCGCGGTCATCCTGTCCTCGACCCCGCTGCTGGACCTCATCCCCATGCACATGCGGGACAAGGACGGCGTGGTCATCACAGGATTCGACTACCCGTCCTGTGAGGACATGGGCCTGGTCAAGATGGACTTCCTGGGACTGCGGAACCTGGGCATCATCGACCACGCCATCAAGATCATCAAGCAGAACCGGGGCGTCGAGCTCGACACCCTGACGATGCCGCTCGACAACGCCAAGACCTACCAGCTCCTGGCCCGCGGCGACACGCTCGGCGTGTTCCAGCTCGACGGCGGCCCCATGCGGTCGCTGCTGAAGCTGATGGAACCGACCCGGTTCGAGGACATCGCCGCCGTGCTCGCCCTGTACCGGCCGGGCCCGATGGCGGCCAACGCGCACACCAACTACGCCCACCGCAAGAACGGCCGCCAGGACATCGAGCCGATCCACCCGGAGCTCAAGGAAGCGCTCGAACCCATCCTCGGCCCCACCTTCCATCTGCTCGTCTACCAGGAGCAGATCATGGCCGTCGCCCGCGAGCTGGCCGGCTACACCCTCGGCGGCGCCGACCTGCTGCGCCGCGCCATGGGTAAGAAGAAGAAGGAGATCCTGGACGCCGAGTTCGCCAACTTCCAGGCCGGCATGCGCGGCAACGGCTACAGCGACGAGGCGATCCAGGCGCTGTGGGACGTCATGCTGCCCTTCTCCGGGTACGCGTTCAACAAGTCCCACACCGCCGGCTACGGTCTGGTCGCCTACTGGACCGCGTACCTGAAGGCCAACTACCCCGCCGAGTACATGGCCGCCCTGCTCACGTCGGTGGGTGACGACAAGGACAAGGCGGCCGTCTACCTGGCCGAGTGCCGCAAGATGGGCATCCAGGTGCTCCCGCCCGACGTCAACGACTCCCAGCTCGACTTCGTCGCGGTCGGGGACACGCAGGTCCGGTTCGGGATGGGCGCGGTCCGCAACGTCGGGGAGAACGTCGTCGAAGGGATCGTGAAGGCCCGCAAGGAGAAGGGCCGCTTCACCGACTTCAACGACTTCCTCGGCAAGGTGCCGCTCACCGCCTGCAACAAGCGCGTCATCGAATCGCTGATCAAGGCGGGCGCGTACGACTCCCTCGAACATCCGCGCAAGGGCCTGCTCATGATCCACGAGCAGGCCGTCGAGTCCGTCATCGACATCAAGAAGAACGAGGCGCACGGCCAGGACTCGCTGTTCGGCGGGATGGACGACACCGGCGACGACGCGGCGTTCACGATCGCCGTCCCCGAAGGCGAGTGGGACAAGAAGACCAAGCTCGACTTCGAGCGGGAGATGCTCGGCCTGTACGTGTCCGATCATCCGCTGGCCGGCACCGAACGCCTCCTGGCCAGGAACCGGGACACCACGATCGCCGACCTGCTGGACAGCGGCCGCGACGACCGCGGCGACGTCCAGGTGTCCGGCCTGGTCACCAAGGTGGACCGGCGGGTCAACAAGGCAGGCAACACGTGGGCCATCCTCACGGTCGAGGACATGGACGCCGCCGTCGAATGCCTGTTCTTCCCCCGTAACTACGAGCTGTACGGGCCGGAGCTGCGGCCGGACATCGTGGTGTCGGTGAAGGGCCAGATCAACAACCGGGACGGCGCCATCTCGGTCTTCGCCCAGGAGATGGCCCTCATCGACGTGTCCGGCGTCAACAGCGAGTCCGGCGCCCCGATCACGCTTCTCCTGCGGGAAGAACGCATCACTCCGACCCTGCTGGACGAACTGCGCCAGGTGCTCAAGATGCACCAGGGCCGCGTACCGCTGCACATCAACCTGCGGCGGCCGGCGGGCAAGGTCATGGTGATGTCGCTACCGGAGTGGCCGGTCAACGCCGAACCGAGCTTCGCCGCCGATATCAAGGCGCTGCTCGGTCCGGAAGCACTGTCGCTCTGAACCGGCGGATCGAGGTCATCAGCTCCGACGACGCGCCGGAGTGCCCCCGCTGCGGCCGCGAGGGGTTGCTGTACGCCCGCGTGCCGAACGGCTGGTACAACGCCGTCGGCACGCGGGTGGAGGGCTACACCGGGGTGGTGCTGTGCTCGGACTGCGACGCGCAGGATCCGCACGCCGCCCCACTGATCTCGTGGTTCCACGTCAACGGCGAGGCGAACGACGAGGACCCCGATTTCGTGCGGTTGTTCAGTGCATGGGCGACCAACGTGTTCGTCCCGATGCTGAATGAGCAGGCGCTGGAGGACGAGATCGAGCAGTGGCGGCGCAGCGAGCTTTGACGCCCGCCCGGGCGAGCCTCACGCAGCCGAGCGGCCCTGAGCTCACCGGTCACCGTCGGAGGGGGTCAGGAAGTCCTGGAGCTCCCGGTGCCGGAACTGGTACGTGGCGCCGCTGACCCGCAGCAGCCGGGCCTCGCAGGCCCAGTCGAGAAAGGCCCACAACCGCAGCGGCAGCAGGCCGCGCATGGCCGCGACGACCAGCCCGATCATCGTACGGGCCCAGGCGATCGCCCCGAAGGACAGCCCGAAGGTCACGCCGCCGACGAGCGCGCACACCAGCGCCTCCACGACGCCGGTGTTCATGACGAACACGAGGAAGGCGCCGACGCCGCCAGTGAGGCCGAAGGCCAGCCCGATCGTCGGGTTGCGGTGCAGTGCCTCCCGCGGGTGGGCCAGCTCGGCATCCCTGCTCCAGCCCCCGGTAGCGATCTTGAAGACGACCCCCAGCGTGAAGGCGAGGGCGAAGGTCCCGGCGAGCCCCACGGCCAGCGGCAGCGGGCCGGCGTGGGCCAGCCGCAGCGGCACCAGCCCGATGATCGCGCCGCACACCCCGAAGCCCAGCAGCGTGATGGGCTCGGCGTGGAGCACCTCGAGGACGGTCATCCGCTCGGCGCCCCGCTGCCCTGCCGCGGTCAGCCCGATGACCGCGCCCAGCACCAGCCCTCCGGTGCCGCCCGCGGTGACGGCGAAGCCGGGCCCGAAGACCTTCCCCCCGGTCAGCACGAGTCCGGCCAGGCCGCCGAGCACCCCGACGGGCGTGCCCGCCAGGGCGCCCAGCAGGCCGCCGATCACGCGCCGCCGGCGGGGGACCTCGCTGCGCCCACCGGCGGCGGCCGGCCAGGGCGACAACGACAGGCCGGTGGCGATCGCCACCCAGCCCGCCATCAGCGTCAGGGTAAGCAGCCGCTCAGGGCCGGCTCCAGCATCGTCGGCCGCCGACCCCGTCCAGTACGCCAGCATCGCGATGACCGCGAAGAGCGCGCAGACCAGGCAGTGCAGCGCCCAGACCCGCCGCCGGCCGCCGATCGGCCACAGCAGGTGCGGAACGATGTCGATCGCCGTCAGGCCAGGCGGCGGCCGGTCCACCTCCGCGCCCCGGGCGGCCTGCCAGCGCAGGTGGGCGGCCAGGTGCACGAGCCACGACCGCACCTGTTCCGCCTGGTACGGAGCCCCGTGGGCGGTACGGGGCGTCAGCACGGTCGCCGCCGGCACGTACGCCTCCAGCAGCCTCCTGACGATCCGCGCCACCCCTTCACCGGTGTCGAGCCCCGGATCCACGCGGAGCAGCCCGGCGGGATCGGCGCCGGACTCCACGGCGGTCACGGTCAGCACCAGCCGCCAGGGCGTGGCGAGAGCGGCGTGCACGGCCTTGCCCGCCGGCCCGGACAGCGCCCCGTGGATGGCCTCGCGGTGCACGCCGCAGGAGTGCCCGTCCGGCCAGCGGGTGCGCAGGTACGCGCCGATCTGCCGGCCGGTCAGGTTGTGCAGGTGGATCCTGGCGGCGTTGTCGAGCCCGGCCCCGGCCTCGCGCAGTTCGGCGTGACGGTCGGCGCGGCAGGTCACGACGACCGCGCCCGGTCGCCGGCCGGACAGGTCGCTGTAGCGGTTGAGCTCGGCCAGCAGCCCGATCGCCCGGCGCGGCGGGCCCGACGCCGGCTCGGGGTCCAGCTCGTCCAGCCCGTCCACCACCGGCAGCACCCGGCGATCGCGTACCAGCCGTTGCGCGTCCCTGGCCGCGAGCCCGAAGTCCTGCGCCAGTTGCTCGGCCAGCCAGGCCTCGAACGGCCTGCCGAGGGTCCAGCGGGCCGCGCTCAGCCGTACCGGCACCAGTTGCCCCTGGTCGAGCCGGCCGCCGGCGGCGAGCACGGGCTCCAGCAGTTGCAGCACCAGCTCGATCGCCAGCACCGTCTTGCCGGCCCCCGACTCGCCCACGACCAGCAGGCGCCGCAGGCCCAGGTCGCCGAAGAACCGGCCGATCGTGTGCAGGTCGCACTCGGTCTCGCCGGTGTCGCCGTACAGGCTGAAGGAGAGCGCCGCGAGGTTGTAGCCGCCGAGCAGCCCCTTGCGCGCCCGGTCCTCCTCGCGGACCACGCGGCGGGTCAGCAGCTCGACGGCGGGATCGGGCGTGGAGACGGCCGGCGTCGCCGGCGGCTCGGGGACGGGGGCGGACGGTCTCGCCAGGGCCGTCCTGGCCGCCCGCCAGCGTTCGAGCTCGCCGGGGATCAGCTCGGCCGGATAGTCGCAGTAGTGGAAGCAGGCGGTGACGAAGGCCCGGACGAAATCCCACCGCGGCAGCCGGTCCTCCTGCCGAAGGACGTGCGAGACCGTGCTCTTCGGCAACGCGTCGACCGTGGCGCCGTCCGTGGCCGTCGCCTGGCCGCCGAGCGAACGCAGCTTGCTCAGGGACGGCTCGCCCGCCCACTGCTTGAGCCGGGCCAGCGACCGTACGAAGTCGGCCGTGCTGACCGCCTCGGCGGGGTCGGGCGGACGGGGACGCTCCTCGATCATTCCTCTCCCGCCCGCACCAGCGCCCAGCCGAACTCGTCCCTGCCGCGCCGCGGCCACCGGCCCTCCAGGCACCGGCCCTCCAGCGTCTGCACGTGGCGCGACTCCATCAGGAAGTTGCGGGCCTCGTCGGCCTCCACCAGGTCACGGCCGACCGCGATGGGCACGAACCCGTGCCGGGGGATGTACACCCAGCGGCCGCGGTCCCAGTCGTAGGGGTCGAACCAGCGGTGGCGAACCGTGCCGGACACGCGTACCTCCGGTCCGTCCCTGGTCAGCACGAACGACCCCTGCGAGCGCAGCAGGCTCATCCTGCTGACGTAGAACAGCTCCGTACCGATGAAGGCGTTGATCCGCACGTCCCAGTAGTCGTGCAACCAGCTCGACTCCCCCTCCCGCAGCTGCCGCGCCGTGCGGGCGAGCTGCCGTTCGAACCGGCGCTGATTCTTGCGCTCGGCCTTCTTGATCACTTTGAACGAGCGCAACCACCGCAGTGACATCGTCCTCGACGCGCCCGCGCCGTCCATGAAGTGCTCCAGGAAGTCGGACGCGATCGGGTGGAAGTCGCGGCCGCCCTCGACGATCGAACGGAACAACGCGACCAGTTCCGGGACGGGCCTGCCTGTCCGCCGCCGTAAGCCTCGCAGGAACATCCTTGTTCTCTCCGTGGTCGGGTCCAGGGTCAGGGGCACGTCTGGCGGTACTCCTCCTGGGGCACGAGATTCTCCCACTCCTCTCGGGTGAGGGAGCGGCCCGCGTTGGCACACGCCGCGGCCACCAGGTCGGGGGGTGTGCGGACGTTCCACAGCCGCGCGGTCCTGTCTCCCGAGGCCGTGGCGACCGTCGTCCCGTCGTTGCTGTAGACGAGGTCGGTCACGCCCTTGGTGTGGCCTTTCATCGCGGGGCCGAGCCGCCGGTAGGTCAGCAGGTCCCAGAGTTGCACCTCACCGTTGGTGAGTCCGGTGGCGAGGACCTTCCCGTCAGGGCTGAAGGCGAGCGAGGTCGTCATGCCCTCCTCGGCGATCAGGCCGATGCCGACCGCACGGCGGTGCGGCACGTCCCACAGGCGCACGCTGTTGTCGTAGGCCGTGACGGCCAGCCGCTGCCCGTCGGGGCTGAAGGCCAGGTCGTTGACGAATCCGCCGTGAGCCGTGAACGTCGGGCCGGGCAGCTCCCGGCCGGTGGCGACGTCGAAGAGCCGGATCCGGTTGTCGAAGCCCGCGGTCGCCACGATCGTGCCGTCGGGGCTGATCGTCATCGCCGTGATGACGTCGGTGCCGTCGCGTACGGTGATGCGCGCTCCGGTCTCCCTGCGGCTCGCGATGTCCCAGAACACGATGGACTTGTCCCGCTGTGCGGCGACGAACCTGCCGTCGGAGCTGATCCTGGCTCTCCCGAGCGACTTCTCGTGCGCGACCTCGCGGCGGCTCGCGACGTCCCAGAGCCGTATCCCGTCCGAGCCCTCCGACAGGAGTGTGCGCCCGTCGGGAGTGAACTGCACCCGGTACGCCGCCGCACGGCGGGCGCCCTCGGGATGCAGCGGCGGGCCGAGAGGACGCTGGGTGGCCGCGTCCCACATCTGGAGGTCGGGGCTCTTCTCGTCGGCGACGCCGGTGGCCAGAATCCGCCCGTCCGGGCTCAGCGCGACGGCCCCCAGCGCCGGCACGCGGGTCCCCTTCTGCTGGAGGACCTGCGGGTCGGCCAGCCGGACCACGCCGTCATTGCTGGCGGCGGCCAGCACGTTCCCGTCCGGGCTGAACGCGATGTCGTCGACACTGGCGTAGTTGTCCCAGAGCGCGAACAGCTGCTGCCGGCTGGCCGTGTCCCACACCACGGTGCGGCCGCTGTCCCCGCCGGTCGCGATCCGCGTGCCGTCCGGGCTGAAGGCGACCGAGTAGTAACCGGCCGTGCGGTCCTTGAGCATCCCCTTCGGCTTGCGCGTGGCCACGTCCCACACCCGGCCGGTACGGTCCCAGCTCACGGTGGCCAGGGTCGACCCGTCCGGGCTGAGCGCCACGTCGCCGAGGGCCTGCGTGTGCCCCGTGAAGGGGGCGCCGAGCTGGCGGGACGTGGCGGTGTCCCAGAGCCGCGCGGTCTTGTCCTCCCCGGCGGTGACCAGGATCTTCCCGTCCCTGCTGTACGTCACCCCGTGGATGGCGTGCCTCTCGTCCGGACGGCCCATGGGAGCCCCGTGCGGGAGGCGCGTGGCCACATCCCACTGCTGGACCACGCCTTTGCTGTCGCCGGTCGCCAGCGTTCTCCCGTCCGGGTTGAACGCGAGCGCCGCCACGACCCCCTCGGCCTTCACCTGGGCGCCCAGCTCGCGACGGGTGACCACGTCGTAGAACCGGACGCTGTCGAGGCACGCCGTGGCCAGCGTCCGGCCGTCGGGGCTGACAGCCAGCTTCACGCTCGAACAGTCGTACTTCGCCCGGGTGATCGGGGCGCCGAGCTGCCGCCGCGTCGCCGTGTCCCACAACCGCGCCGTCCCGTCGTCGCCCCCCGTCGCGATGGTCGCGCCGTCGGGGCTGAACGCCACCGCGGTGACGCCCCGCTGGTGCCCGGTGAGCGTCCCCCTGCCGGTACGGGTCGCCGCGGTCAGCACCCGGTTCCTGGCCTCGTTGGTGTGCGCGATCCGCCACGCCGCCACGGCGAGCATCGAGGCCAGGGCGGTGTCGCCGGTGACCTCGCTCTGCGCCGCCAGCTGGCGGGAGCTGGCCAGACCGCGTTGCCAGTTCGCGTCGGCCGCCGCGTTGACGGCGGTGCCGGCCGCGGCGAGGGCGAGGACCGACAGCGCTGCCAGACCCGACATGACGAGCCGGCGGCGCCGGGTCACCCGCCGCGCCTCCCGCGTGGAGGCCGCGACGAAGCTCTCTACGGTGGCGCCGGGCGGGGGGAAGCTGTCGGGGTCGCGCTCCCAGCGGGGCCGGCTGTCCTGGACCGCCAGCAGCCGGGGCCCCCGGTAGAGAAAAGCCGGGTCGCGGTGGTTCTCCGCCCACTGGGCGGCGGCCTCCAGGAGCCCGTCGTACACCGTCTGCGCGGCGAGGTCCGGTTCGAGCCACTGCCGCAGGGTGGGCCAGGCCGTCAGGAGCGCGTCGTGGGCGATCTCGACGCTGTCCTCGTGCAGGGTGAGCAGGCGCCGGTCGGCGAACGCGGACAGCAGCGCCGCCGTCCGCTCCAGGTCCTCCGCCGAACGCGCCGACGCGGCGGCGTGCAGCTCGGCCAGCGTCGCCCGGCGCCGCGCCACGCGGCCGCCCGCGGTGATCGTCGTCATCCGCCGGAAGAACCTGAGCGCGGCCTTGCGATCGTCCGGCCGCAGCCCGTCGAGGGCCTCGTCGGCCGTACGTCGTACGGAGTCGCGTACCCGGCCGGAGTCCTCGTACCCCCGAACTGTCAGGGTGTCCTTCTCGCGCCGCTCCCAGGTGTTGCGCAGGGCCTGGGAGAGCAGGGGCAGGGCGCCGGCCTCGTACCGGTCGCCGGCGCGCAGCTCCGCCAGGATGATCTCCACCAGCCCCTGTTCGAGCTCCAGGCCCGCCGCGGCCGCCGGACCGGTGATGGCCAGCCGCAGGTCCGGCTCCGTCATCGGCTCGACGATGACCTGACCGTCCTGGATCGCCTCGGCGAACTGGGGGTAGGCGGCGCACCGGTCCCAGTAGTCGGCGCGTACCCCGACGATCACCCCGCCGCCGTCCGCGCCCTCGGCCAGGGCGTGCAGGGCCCGTACGAACGCCTGTCGCTCCCGCTCGTCGCCCACCAGGGTGAACAGCTCCTCGAACTGGTCGACCACCAGCACGAACCGCCCGGCTCCCGCGACGACCTCCCCCGGATCCTCCCGTAATCGCTCGGCCACGGTCTCGACCAGCCCGCCGAACTCCCCCACCCACACCCCCGCGAGCGCGCCGAACGGCTTCGCGCTCGGCGTCACCAGCAGGCGCGGCCAGTTCTGCGACCCGGCCAGCGGCAACATCCCCTCCGCCAGCGCCGGCATCAGCCCCGCCCGCAGCAGCGACGACTTGCCCACCCCCGAGGCGCCCGAGACCAGCAGGATGGTTCCGTGCCGCGCCAGCCGCCTCTCCAGGCGATCCAGGAGGCTGCGGGTCGCCCGCGTACGCCCGAAGAACAGCTCGGCCTTCGCGCCCTCGAACGGCACCAGACCTTGGTAAGGGCACACGTCGTGGGATCGGCCGCCCCCGCCTCGCTCGCCCATGGCGCTAATTCTCGCCAATCGCCCGCACGCCCTCAATCACGTTTGCGCGGATAGCCGGATTCATCCGCTCCGTCCGATTCCGTCCAATGCCGTCCGACCAGTGGCCTGAACAGCCGGGACGCGGTTTCGATGGTCGTGGCTGTTCGCCGGGGGCGGGACCGATAAAGAAGACGGGGGTGCCGGGATGTCATTGGGGGCGCTGCTACGCATGTGGCGCCGGCGGGCGCTGCTGACGCAGGAGCAACTCGCCGAACGGGCGGGTCTGAATGTCAGGACGGTGCGTCGGCTGGAGAACGACGGACTGTTGCAGCCGCGGACCACCTCGGTTCTGCAGCTGGCGAAGGCGCTGGAGCTGGACGGTGCGGAACGGGCGACCCTGAACGCGGTCGCCCGTGGCCACCCCACCGACCGCCCCATCACGGCCCCGGCTGACCCGAGGCCGTGGACCATCCCCCGGCAGCTGCCCGCCGACGTCGCCGCGCCGGGCGTCCGGGAACGCGAACTCGCGATCGTGGAGGACCACATCACCACCATGCCCGAGCCGAACGAGGGCGTCGTCTTCGTCAACGGCATGGCCGGGATGGGCAAGACGGTGCTGGCCGTACACACCGCCCACCGCCTCGCCCCTCGCTTCCCCGACGGGCAGCTCTTCGTGGACCTGCACGGCCACGCCCCGGCGACGGCACCGGTTGAACCGGACGCCGCCCTCGCCCGCATACTCCGCACCATGGGCGTCCCGGCGGAACACATCCCTTGGCACCTGGACGACCGCGCCGCGCTGTACCGCAGCGTCCTGGCCGGCCGCAGGCTCCTGATCGTCCTGGACGACGCCGCCGACGAGCGCCAGCTCCTCCCGCTCCTGCCCGCCACCCCCGGCTGCCAGGTGATCGTCACCAGCCGCCACCGCCTGACCTGCCCGGGCAACGCCCGCATCCTGTCCCTGGACACCCTGCCTCTGGCAGAGGCGATCACGCTGTTCACCCGCACAGCCGGATGCGACGGGGACACGCCTCGGGACGTCCTGGCCGAGATCGTACGCCGCTGCGGCCTCCTCCCCCTGGCCATCCGCATCGCCGCCGCCTGCCTCCAGGCCCGCCCCGCCTGGAACGCCCACCACCTGCTCGACCGCCTGGCCGCCGACGGCCTCACCGAACTGACAGCCGGCCACCAAAGCGTCACCGCCGCCTTCGACCGCTCCTACGAACGCCTGCCCACCGACCAGCAAGAGGCCTACCGGCTCCTGGGCTCGGCCCTCCACCCGGCCTTCGACCTCGACACCGCCGCTGCCCTCCTGAACACGAACACCACCCAGGCGATCCGGCTCCTGGACCACCTCCTGAACGCCCACCTCCTGCAGGAGCCGGCCCCGGGCCTGTACCGGCTCCACGACCTGATCCACGCGCACGCCTCCGCGCTGTGGCCGCCGGACGGGGTAAGGGCACCCCTCCGAGTCCGCTGCCACACCGCCTTACTGACGTAGCCGGCGGCGCCCGGCCAGTACGCGGGCCGTGCCGCCTGCTGAGCCGGACCCGACGACCGCGGACGTCCTCCGGCGGCCAAGGCCGAGGACGGACGACCTGCCCACGATGATCAGCCGGGTGGCCTCACTGGTCACCCGGCGGATCGTGGAAGACGGCGGCCGCGGGCACCTCGGCCTGGAGTTCGCGGCCCGCGCGGCCCGCGACGAGCACACCAGGGAGATCCTTACCCCGATGCGCCGCGGCCAGCGCGAAGGAGCCGCCCGCTCGATCGCCGAAGTCGCCGAGCGTACCGGCGCCCGTCCCGCCGTCGACCTCGACCAGGCCGCGCTCATCCTGCACTGCCTGACCAACGGCCTGGTCAACGAGCACATCGCCGATCCCGAGGCGGTCGACGCCGAGGCCGTCGAACGAGCGCTGACCACCGTACTGGCCTGCCTGCTGCCACTCCCGCCGAGCAACGACCAAGCATGCTCCTGATCACAAAGGTGACAATCCCCGGGCAAACAAGTCGAGGACCTTACAGGCGTTGAGACCCCTTCGCAGGGGCGATGAGCACCCCAGTCGGCGAAGGCAGGCAGGTCCGCCTCGGGTGTCGGCCGCTCTGCCTGCAACCGGTCGATGTCTCCGCCCGCCATCCTGCTGGAGAAGGCGGAGCACGTACGGCGAGTGTGCGGGGAACGCGACCGCCGGTCGGCGTGCACTACGTACCGAAGGCCTCGCGGGTCCAGTGGTCCACGGCCGGGTGCGACCGCAGCTCGGGGCCGATGAGATCGTGCAGCCGAGCCCGCTCCACGGCGGGGAGACGATCTCGGTCGGCGGCAAGCTGCCGCAGCACGGCCGCCAGATACTCACTCAAGAGATCGGTTTCGCCAGAACGTCTTGCGTCGATGGCGAACAGGCACGTCTCGTAGGCCTCCAGCAGCTGCTCGGACGTGACCGCCCGGCCCGACACCAGCCAGAGTCTCATCATGGCGTGGACGGGAGACATGGCGTGCCCGCCATCCACGGCTCCGAACTGAGTGACTCCCTCCCAAGGCGGGACTTCGCTCTCGCCCGTGGTAGGCGCTGTCTGGAAGGGCTCGATGGCGTGCCAGACGACGTCCTGCCCGGAATCGCAGACGAAGTAGCTCTCCCGGCGCAGGTCCCTTGTGCTCATGGTCCGCAAGCCGGGCCATCCGCGCGCCGGATGGCCCGGCTCCATGTGGTGCGTCCAGTAGATGTCCAGCGCCGGCGGGTCCCAGGCGCCGAGACCGACGACGACGTCCCGGTCGTCCTCGTGCCAGATCCGCTCCACTCGCACCCGTGTGACCAGCTCCCGCCACTGCTCTCCCGTGAACTGCGAACGCCACAACATCGCGCACCTGCGCCATGCCGTCACCGGATGGCGCTCGGCGGGGAAGAGCTCGCCCCCGGTGACGCTCGGCGTGGCCAGCGTCACCAGAAGGAGCAGGTTCGCGGAGTATGCGGCGTATCGGGCGGGGCCGGACAGTTGCGCGGGCTCGTAGCCGCCGCTTGCCTGCTCCCTGCCGGGTTCGAGGCAGGCGGTGAAGAACCTGAGCAGCAGGCGGCGCAGCCCGTCGTCGTGGTGGGTGAGCGACGTGAGGAAGTCCATGACCTGGCCGCGGCTGGTCAGCGGGGCGAAGGACAAGAGCGAACGCAGGAACGCGTCGTCCGCGGACGCCCGGCCGCGCGCCGCAGTCACCTCGTTGACCGCGGACAGGGCAGCCAGTTCTCTGGCGATCAGGCGGGCCACCAGGAACTCGCCGAACGTGGCGTGCAGGAACTCGCTGGTGGTCAGTGTCGAGCCGGCACGGATGGCCTGAGCCTGGTGGACGAAGAAGAACCGGCCGACGACCGTCTGGCCCTGCGTCGAAGGGACCGCGAAACTTGTGGCCGGAGCCGCAGGAGGGATGCCGAGCAGGGCGGTGAGGTCACGGGACAGCTCCTCCTCGGTCGCCCACTGACGGCCCCGGTTGAACATCGCGAACGCTGCCACCGACAGGCGTAGCAGTTCCTGCTCCACGGCAGAGCGCAGCGCGTCCCCTCGCAGGCCTGGCGCGGACTTGCCGATCTCGCGTTCGGCGAACCGCACCAGGATGCGCTCGTACAGCTCCGCCGAACCCAGCTCGGAGCCCTCCATCCGCAGCACGTCGTCGCCCGCGTCGTAGAGCGCGAGCATGAGCAGGAGCAACGGCTGCGAAGCCAGATCCGGCTGGCGCAGCACCGCTGCCGTCGGCAACGGCGACAAGCCGCGGCGGTCGTAAAAGGCGGCATTGGCGGCGTTCCATACCTCCAGCCAGCAGCTCACCTGCTGCTCGTCGAAGGGTTCCAGGCGTACGGCCACAGCTCCGCCGGGCGGGATCCGCGCCCGGTCGGCCACCGCCGTGCGGCTCGTGACGATGACCGCGACCGGTCTGCCCTGGTCGGCCTCCCGTTCCTGGAAGCGTACGACCTGCTCCAGATAGTCGCTCTGGCCGATGTTCGTCGCCTGGAGCAACTCGTCGAATCCGTCGAAGATGATGACGGGGAGCGCGTCACCGGCCGCGCGCACCAGGGACGGCCACGACAACTGCTCGCCCGTCGCGTCGCGGATCGCGTGCTCGATCTGACTCTGCAGGTCGGTGTCGGCCGGCACCTCCCGCAGCACGACGCGCACGGCCATGAAATCCGTGGCGGGTAACCGTGCGGAAAGGATCTTGGTGAGCAGAGACTTGCCCGAACCCGGCTGCCCCAGCACAATCAGCGGCCCCTCCACCGCGTGCAGGGACGTCAGGTGGCTGATGAGGAAGTCCTGCAGGTCGTCCCTGACCTCGTGGTCATGCCACCAGGGCTCCTCATCGAGCCGGTCGGCTCGGATCACCGGAGCCACCCGGTAGCGCGGGTTGACGTAGCCGGCCTCCAATGACGGGATGACGAGCCCTTCCGGTACGTCGCCGGTGGCCACGATCGGCCGCTCCAACTGCCTGCGGTAGCGGCGGGTCAGCGCCTGCCTGCGTTCGTCGGGCGCCCGGCCCGTGGCGATGCTCTTGAGCACGCGGCCTAGGTCCGCCAGCCCCATACCGAGCTCGCGCACCTCGCTCCTGGTCGCCTCGTGGTCAATCCGCGCGGCCCAGTAGGCCACCTCGGGGAATTCCGTGGCCAGGCGGGTGAACAGCTCGTTGTACCGGCGCAGCGCCACGTGCGGCACCTCCTCGCGCAGCACTTGGGCGAAGCGCTCGCGGGCGGCCTCCGGCGCGGCCGCCCACATTGGCTGCTCGGCAAGGTAGGCGATCAGGTCATCGCCGAGCGAGCGGTAGTACAGATCCAGCGAACGGGCCATCGTGTCCTGGCGATCGCGTGGGGAGTGGCTGGGGATGTCGGTATCCAGCAAGATCCCTGCCAGCGTGCCGAGACGGCCGCCTTTCCACGCATTGCCTGTGGCAACGGTCATTTCGACCGGCCTGCTCAGACGCAGCTGGGCGGAGTCGAAGGGCAGTTCGGTCTGCCGTACCGCGTCGAAGTAGGCGGTCAGGACGAGCACCCTCTGCGCGGCGGCCAGCCGGTGGGTCCTTTCGTACCTGCGCAAGCCGCGCAATCTGTCGGCCAGGCCGGTGACCAGGTCGGTGCTCAGCCTGGCCAGTTCGCCCTTTGCGTCGAACAGGCTGACCGCGAGCTCGCTTCCGCCCGCCGTTGCGGTGAGCAGGAGCCCGCCGGTGGCCTTGTTCAGCGCCTCCAGCACCGGGCTCTCGCCCCCGACCAGCTTGGCCGCGTCGGCGTAGGAGAGTTTCGCCATGGGCCCATTCTGTGCGGGTACACCGCCGCCTGGGCACGATCAGCTCTACACGATCACCTCAAGGCGACGTCCAACTCGATCTCGGCCTGGCACCGTTCGAAGGTCTGCCTGCTGTCGATCGGGACCGATCTCTGTCACCTGATGCCAGAGGGTCTTGGTGGCAAATTGGTGGCAAACGATCAAAATGAACGGCTCCGATGCTCCTATGTTTGTCAAGCAGCAACGGGAACCTCGTTGTTAGCGGCGTTTGGGCTGGTGAGGGCTTTGAAGAGCTCTCGAGCGACGT
>NZ_JBSFTC010000037.1:0-61922 GCF_053590415.1 Nonomuraea sp. NPDC003201 | reverse complement strand
CTCTCGCTGGCGATCACGCACTCCTCCGAGACCCTGAACTTCGTGCTCGTCGACTTCAAGGGCGGCGCCACCTTCCTCGGGCTGGACATCCCTCGGGCACCCGCGTACCGGCCACGGCCGCGCCGCTGGACACCGACCAGCAGGGCGGCAAGGCGGGCGCCAGGGCTCCGATGGAGCCGCGCAGAGGTACGGCGCCGCCGCTCAACCTGGGCACGACGCCCACCCGCACGCGCGGTCCCGCGGCGGGCGGCCCCCGGGTGGCCGGCGCGGCCGGTGGCACGGCCTCCGGCGGCTCCAATGGCTCAGGTGGCTCCGGCGGCGGCTCGGGCGGCGGCTGGTTCGGCGGCCGGTCCGGCGGTGGCTGGGCGTCCCGCGGCGGTTCGGCGTCGGGGTCGCGTAGTTCGTCCGGCGGGTCGCGCGGCTCCCGGTTCGGCGGCTCGGGCGGCACGCGTTCGCGCGGGAGCGGCGGCGGGCTGTTCGGCGGCGGCTCCGGCGGTTCCGGCGGCGGATCGCGTGGCGGTTCGGGCGGTGGTTCCCGTGGCGGTTCGGGTGGCGGCCTGTTCGGCGGCGGCGGCGGCGGTTCGAGGTCCAACGGCGCCACCCGGTCGGGGGGCGGCTCCAGGCCGTCCGGCGGCTCGTCCGGCTCCCGGATCTTCGGCTCGGACGAGCCCTCGTCCCGCACCTCCGAGGCTCCGCCCCTCTGGCTGCGCGGCAGCCGCAACGGCGGCTCCGGAGGCGACAGCCCGGATGTGCCGTTCTGGCTCAAGCCGAACAACCCGGACAAGGACTGAACGAACATGGTGCAGGGAGGTGACAGGCGGGGGGTGGCCTTCGCCGTCGTCGTCGTGGTCATCGCCGCGGTCGGCATCTACCTGACCATGTGGCCCGACTCGGAGGAGCAGGCCGGGCCCGGTCAGGAGCCGGCCAGGGTCGTCAGCGCGCCGGCTCCGTCGAGCACGCCGCTGGCCACCGCCAGCGCCGCCCCGTTCGACATCTACTCGTTCCTGCCGATGAAGAAGGAGCAGCTGGCCGCGACGGCGGACCTGGCCGAGCGGTTCACCGCCGAGTACGGCACCTTCAGGTACGACGAGGACCCGGCGGCGTACGCGACCCGTGTGAAGGCGTACACGACGGCCGAGCTCGGCAACGAGCTGACCAGGACCATGACCTCGGCGGGCACCGTCGAGCAGAACCGCAACGACCAGATCGTCTCCAAGGCCACGGCCAGGCTGAAGGAGATCAGGCAGATCGAGAAGAACTCCATCATCTTCGTGGTCGCCTCGGCCAGGCAGGTCACCGCCAAGAGCGGTAACCAGACGGCTCAGGAGGAGTACGCGGTCACGGTGACCCAGTCGGGAGCCGACTGGCGGATCTTCGACATCCGGCCTGCCACGGAGGGCCAGGAGGGGGACACCTCGGGGTGAAGCTCTCACGTACCCGGCTGGCGCTGATCATCGGCGCCGCCGGCGTGCTGCTCCTGGTGGCGGTCGTCGTGTCGCCGATGCTGCTGATCTCGATGCCGTCGTTCCTCAGCGACGGCGGCACCTCGCCCGACTGCAACGACAACACGCAGGTGGAGGAGGTGTCCGACTCGGCGACGTCGGACATCCCCGCCGAATACCTGGAGTTCTACAAGCAGTACGGCAAGAAGATCGGCGTCCAGTGGAACATCCTGGCCGCCGTGGGCAAGCGCGAGACCGACCACGGCCGCTCCAACCTGCCGGGCGTCAAGAGCGGCACCAACTACGCGGGCGCGGCCGGGCCGATGCAGTTCCTGATCTCCACGTGGGGCGGCAAGGCCAGGGTCGCGATGTCGTCGAAGTTCACCGGGTACGCCTCCGACGGCGACGGCGACGGGGTGGGCGACATCTACAACCCGGCCGACGCGATCCTCGGCGCCGCGCGGATGCTCAAGCGCAACGGCGCCCCGGAGAACGTACGGCAGGCGCTGTTCGTCTACAACCGGGCCTGGTGGTACGTGGACCAGGTCGAGGCGATCGCCAGGAAGTACGCCAAGTCGGGTGACGTCAAGGTGCCGCCGCAGGCTTCGGAGGAATGCGACGACTCGCTGGTGGAGGCCGCGCCGAGCGACATCGTGGCCAAGATTTTGGAATACGCGCTGGCGCAGCGCGGCAAGCCGTATCTGTGGGGCGGGACGGGGCCCGACGCGTTCGACTGCTCGGGCGTCATCTTCGCGGCGTATCGGGAGGCGGGGCTGATGATCCCGCGTACGACGTTCGGGCAGTGGCCGTTCGGCGTGAAGGTTTTAGACGGCCAGGAACAGCCAGGTGACCTGGTGTTCTTCAACGCCGGTCCGGGCACGTCCGCCGACAACCCCGGCCATGTCGGGCTCGTCGTGTCGAAGGGCAAGATGCTGGAGGCCCGGTGCCGGCTGTGCGGGCCGATCAAGGTCACCAGCTACAAGGCGCGGGACAACCGCCTCGGTTTCACCCGCCCCCTGCAGAACCCCGACGTGCTCGAGCAGTTGAAGAAGCTGCAGAATCCTACCCTGTGAATGATTTCGACACGGTCGTGGTGGCCGCGGTGATCGTCGCGCCGGGCGCTCGGGTGCTGGCCGCCCAGCGCGCCGAGCCTCCGGCGCTCGCGGGTGGCTGGGAGTTCCCTGGCGGGAAGGTGGATCCCGGTGAGAGCGAGACGGCGGCGCTCGTCCGCGAGTGCCGCGAGGAGCTCGGCGTGGAGGTCACGGTGGGTGAGCAGGTGGGCGGGGACTGGGAGCTTTCCGAGGGGTACGTGCTGCGCGTGTGGCTGTGCTCGCTGGCCTCGGGGGTCCCTGAGGCCCGGGAGCACCTGGCGCTGCGGTGGCTGGGGCCCGGCGAGTACTACTCGGTCGAGTGGCTCGGGGCGGATCTGCCCGTTATGAAGACTGTGGAGAATCTGCTCCTTTCGCGGGATTAGGTGCCTCCTCTGTGTGACAGAATGACTACCAAGAGTGACATCTGTCGCAACGGGGGAGTTGGGAGTGATGCGGCGTGGCTGGATCATTGCGGGTGCACTGATCCTTGCGGCTGTGCCTTCCGTGCCTTTGGCGGCCTCCCGGGTGTCGCTGGTGCTGGAGCGGGTGAGCACGCCCGGGGTGTGGATCAGGACGGGCGACGTCCAGCGGTTCCGGGTGCGGCTGAACGGGATGGCCGACGGGGTCAAGGTGGCGATCGCGGCCAGCCCGGCGGCGGCGCTGACGCAGGTGTCCTGCGCCTCGGCGGCGCCGGGCACGCCGTTCGCGCCCGCTGCGGAGGCGAGCCTGGGGGCGGCCCGGGGCGGCGTGCGGGCCGCGCGTGCGCTGGCGGCCCAGGCGCTGAGCGTCACGGGCGGCTCGGTGCTGCCGAGCGCGGTCCCGCCCGGGACGCGGGTGTGCGAGCTGGGCGACCTCACCGGTGAGCGGGAGGTGGACGTGACGCTGACCACGCCGTCGGGGGCGAAGCAGGTGGTGCTCGCGGCGGTGGCCGGAATGCGGGCCGACGCGGGCGGCCCGCTGACGACCAAGACCAAGACGGCCGCCACACGCGTCATGGACGAGGAGGAGGGGTTCAGCGGCCCGGCGGTCCGCGTGAGCCCGGAAGAGCCTCTGCCCGGCGCGGCTCCGGGGAAGAGCCGCGAGTACGCCGAGGCGAAGGAACGACTCCTCGCTCAACTGCAACAGCCCGCCCCGCCCGCGCGGGCCTGGGCGAAGGTGCAAGCCGACGCGGAGGCGCCAGAGGTCGCCGGGGCGCAGGCCAGACGCCGGTTGCTGGCCGGGGCCGGCGTGCTGCTCGACGGGCAGTGGCCCGCCGAAGCGGCCGCGCCGCGGCGTGAGGCGGCCGGAGGGATCGCGCGCCGGTTGAAGGGCGGCGTGCCGCAGGCGCGCCGGCAGCCCCAGATGATGCCGCAGTGGCCTCAGGGCGTGCCGGGCCTCGAGCTGCCCCAGGCTGCGCCGCAGGCGCCCGGGCTGGCCCAGGCCGTTCCGCAACTGCCCCAGGGCCTGCAGCGGCTGCCTCAAGCCGCGCCGCAGTTGCCCGAGGGCCTGCAGCGGCCTCAGGCCGCGCCGCAGCTGCCTCAAGGACTCCCGCAGCTGCCTCAGGGGCTGCCGCAGGTGCCGCAGTTGCCCCAAGGTCTGCCGCAGGCGCCCCAGGGCCTGCAGCGGCTGCCGGAGGCCGTGCCGCAGCCGGTGCCCGGCGCTCCGCCCGCGCTGGTCCTGCCCGGCGCGTCGCCCCCGCTGGGGAGCGCGCCTCTCCTGCCCGGCATGGCGGCGCCGCAAGCCGCTCCAGGAGTGGCCGGGCAGCCCGCGCGCGGCGCCGAAGGTGTGGTGCCGCTGCCGTGGAACGTGGCCGCGGCGCGGAAGCACGCCCGCCCTGTCGCATGGGCGAGCCCGCTGGACGGTCCGAAGGGGCTGCCGGTGGTCGCCGGAGGCATCGGAGCGCTGCTGGGAGCCCTGTGGTTGATTGGCACGGTGCAAAGACGCCGAAAAAGCAAAACGTAGGTTAATTCGGGCTTTACTGTTACTTTGACCCGACTAGTATTCCCTTGACCAAGGTTCCGGAATACGCGGAGGGCACCGGTGGCACGCACGCGAGCGACGGCCGCGTCCGCTGTCGTCCTGGCGCTGGGCCTGGCCGGCGTCGGGGCGACACCGTTCATCGTACAGAGCGCGAGCGCGTCCGTGTCGGCGTACCAGCCGGTCGACCCCTGTGACGTCGGCGAGACGTGCGACACCACGCCGGAGACCACCGTCACGATCACCGAGACGGCGGGCACACCGGAGCCCGAGGAGCCGGAGACGACGATCACCAAGACCGTCACCTCGACTCCGACGAAGGCGAGCAAGACCCCCAAACCGACCAAGAGCACGACGCCTCCGGCGACCACCAGCGCCCCGCCGCCGCAGAACGAGAACCCCCAGCCGCTGCCCAACCAGACGGTTGAGACGCCCCCGGCCCCCACGCAGACCACCTCCGAGCCGGCCGTCGACATGCCGGAGATCGCCTCCTCCGAGCCCGTCACGCCGCCGCCGGCGCAGCCGACCGACACGCAGCCCGCCTCCTCCGAGGAGGTGCCGCTGGAGCTGCGGAACGCGGCGCCGGAGTTCGACCAGAAGTCGCTGACGCAGAAGCTCAGCATCCCGGCGCTGGTGCTGGTCCTGCTCGCGCTCTTCGCGGTCCTGATCTTCGAGGGACGCCTCCGCCGGATGGCCCACGTGGCGGCGGTGCGCAAGGCCGGGCCGCAGATGGGCCGGCCGGACATGCCTCCGCCTCCTCCCGGCGGCTACCCTGCGGGGCCCGGCTACTACGCCACGGCGGGTTTCCCCGCGCCCGGCTACCCGGGCGGCACGGCGTACGCGCCGATCATCAGCTTCGTCCCCGTGCAGACGTATCCGAGCGGCCCGGTCCCCGGCGGCTACGAGGAGCACCCGTACCCGTCCCAGGGCTACGCGCAGGAGCCCCCGCCGCAGCCGGTGGCGGAGCCCATGGTGCTGCACCCGGACGAGTTCGACTCCTTCAACCACGAGCCGCCCAAGCCCAAGGAGTTCCGCGACCCGTTCGAGCCGCTGGTCCCGGCGGACCCGCCGCCGGCGGACATCCCGCCGGGCGGTGGCGACCCGTACGAGGTCCCCGGCCAGGAGCGCCCGCTCGGCCCGGTCGCGGCGTCGGAGTCCGGCGACTCGGAGCCGTGGCAGGGTGGCCAGTCCCTGTTCGACCCGCCGGACCGGAACCAGGAGCAGCAGGCGTACGACCCGCCGCCCTACCTGGCGCCCGACGCGGAGGCGACCGTCGTCCAGCCGCTGCCGCCGGAGCCCGGGCAGCCGGAGCAGACCAAGGAGATGCCGGACCCCAAGCGCCGGCGCTTGGGCCGCAAGAAGTAGCCGGGAAACGAAATGAGGGGGGCTGGATCTCCAGCCCCCCTCATTCGTACGTGCCTACTTGGCGCGCTTGAAGATCTTGTTGCCGAGCCACACCAGCGGGTCGTACTTGCGGTCCGCCACGCGCTCCTTCATCGGGATCAGCGCGTTGTCGGTGATCTTGATGTGTTCGGGGCAGACCTCGGTGCAGCACTTGGTGATGTTGCAGTAGCCGAGGCCGTGCTGGTCCTGCGCCGCCTCCTGGCGGTCGGCCACGTCGTACGGGTGCATGTCCAGCTCGGCGATCCGCATGAGGAACCGGGGGCCGGAGAAGTCGGCCTTGTTCTCCTCGTGGTCACGGATGACGTGGCAGACGTTGTTGCACATGAAGCACTCGATGCACTTGCGGAACTCCTGGGACCGCTCGACATCGACCTGCTGCATCCGGTACTCGCCGGGCCGGACGCCGGCCGGCGGCGTGAAGGACGGGATCTCCCGCGCCTTCTGGTAGTTGAACGACACGTCCGTCACCAGGTCCTTGATGACCGGGAACGTCCGCATCGGCGTGACCGTGATGGTTTCGTCCTCCTCGAAGGTGGACATCCGGGTCATGCAGCCCAGCCGCGGCTTGCCGTTGATCTCCATGCTGCAGGAGCCGCACTTGCCGGCCTTGCAGTTCCAGCGCACCGCCAGGTCGGGCGCCTGCGTGGCCTGCAGCCGGTGGATGATGTCGAGGACGACCTCGCCCTCGTTCACCTCGACGGTGAAGTCCTCGAGCTTGCCCTCACCGCCCTCACCGCGCCAGACCTTGAACTTCGCCTTGTAGCTCATTTCGAAATCCCGTCGAACTCGGTCATCTCTTCGTCGGTGAGGTACTTCTTCAGCTCGTCCCGGTCGAACAGGGTGATCAGGTCGTCGCGCATGCTCGACTGGAGCTTCTCCTCGACCTTGACCGTCGAGCCGTCCTCGGTGGAGCAGACGAGCAGCTTGCGGCGCCATTCCGGGTTCATCCCGGGGAAGTCGTCGCGGGTGTGCCCGCCGCGGCTCTCCTCGCGCAGCAGCGCGGCGCGTGCCACGCACTGCGAGACCAGCACCATGTTGCGCAGGTCGATCGCGAGGTGCCAGCCGGGGTTGTAGATGCGGGACCCGGCCGCGCCGACCACCTGGGCGCGCTCCTTGAGCTTCTCCACGACCTGGAGCGCCTCGGCGACCTCCTCGGCCTTGCGGATGATGCCGACCAGGTCGTTCATCGTCCTCTGGAGCTCGTGGTGGACCTCGTACGGGTTCTCGCCGTCGCGCCCCAGCGGCTCCAGCGCCTCCTGGCGGGCCTCCTCCACGAGCTCGGGCAGGACCCGGGGCCTGGCCTCCAGCGAGTCCACGTACGCCGCCGCGCCCGCGCCGGCCCGCCGCCCGAACACCAGCAGGTCGGACAGCGAGTTGCCGCCCAGCCGGTTGGAGCCGTGCATGCCGCCGGACACCTCGCCCGCGGCGAAGAGCCCCGGCACGGCCGCCGCGCCGGTGTCGGCGTCCACCTCGACGCCGCCCATGATGTAGTGGCAGGTCGGGCCCACCTGCATGGGCTCGGCGGTGATGTCGACGTCGGCCAGCTCCTTGAACTGGTGGTGCATCGACGGCAGCCGCTTCTTGATCTCCTCGGCGGGCAGCCGGGTCGAGACGTCGAGGAAGACGCCGCCCTGGGGTGAGCCGCGGCCGGCCTTCACCTCGGCGTTGATCGCGCGGGCCACCTCGTCACGCGGCAGGAGCTCCGGCGGGCGCCGGTTGTTGGCCTGGTCGGTGTACCAGCGGTCGCCCTCCTCCTCCGTGGTCGCGTACTTGTCCTTGAAGACGTCCGGGATGTAGTCGAACATGAAGCGCTTACCCTCGGAGTTGCGCAGCACGCCGCCGTCACCGCGGACGGACTCGGTGACGAGGATGCCGCGCACGGAGGGCGGCCAGACCATCCCGGTGGGGTGGAACTGGATGAACTCCATGTTGATCAGCTTCGCGCCGGCGAGCAGGGCCAGAGCGTGGCCGTCGCCGGTGTACTCCCAGGAGTTGGACGTGACGACGTACGACTTGCCGATGCCGCCGGTGGCCAGGACCACGGTGGGCGCATCGAAAAGCACGAAATTTCCGGTCTCGCGCCAGTAGCCGAACGCGCCCGAGATCCGCTCCTCGTCCTTGAGCAGCCGCGTGATCGTGCACTCGGCGAAGACCTTGATGTAGGCCTCGTAGTCGCCGTACTTCTCGTAGTCCTCCTGCTGGAGGGCGACGACGCGCTGCTGCAGCGTGCGGATCAGCTCCAGGCCGGTACGGTCGCCCACGTGTGCGAGCCGCGGGTACTCGTGCCCGCCGAAGTTCCGCTGGCTGATCTTGCCGTCCTTGGTGCGGTCGAACAGCGCGCCCCAGGCCTCCAGCTCCCAGACGCGGTCGGGCGCCTCCTTGGCGTGCAGCTCGGCCATCCGCCAGTTGTTGAGGAACTTGCCGCCGCGCATGGTGTCGCGGAAGTGCACCTGCCAGTTGTCGGCCGGGTTGACGTTGCCCATCGCGGCGGCCGCGCCGCCCTCGGCCATGACGGTGTGCGCCTTGCCGAACAGCGACTTGCACACGATCGCCGTCTTCTTGCCCTGCTGGCGGGCCTCGATCGCGGCCCGCAGGCCGGCGCCGCCCGCGCCGATGACGACGACGTCGTATTCGTGACGCTCTGTGTTAAGCGAGTTATCCACTGAAGCTGGTCCTTACGCGTACGGGAAGGCGATGATGCCCTTGGCCACCAGGCGGACATACAGGTCGGCGCCCATGACGGAGAACATCGAGGCCCACGCGAGGGGTTGGTGCTTGGCGTTGAGCTTGGACACGAACGTCCAGGCCCGGTACCGCAGCGGGTGGCGAGAGAAGTGGTTGAGCCTGCCCGCGGTGATGTGCCTGCAGGAGTGGCACGACAGCGTGTAGGCGTTGATCAGGACGGCGTTGACGACCAGGATCCAGGTGCCCAGGCCGATCGGCTTGTGGACCAGCGCCAGGACGGCGTCGTAGGCCAGGATGAGGCCGATCACGATGGCCGCGAAGAAGAAGTAGCGGTGCACGTTCTGCAGGATCAGCGGGAAGCGCCGCTCGCCGGTGTACTTGCCGTGCGGCTCCTGGACGGCGCACGCCGGAGGCGAGAGCCAGAAGGAGCGATAGTAGGACTTGCGGTAGTAGTAGCAGGTAAGCCGGAAACCGCCCGGCAGGCCGAGAATCAGCAGCCCCGGCGGCAGTGCGTACCAGTCGCCGAACGGCGCCAGGCCGAACAGCCGGGCCCCCTCGGGACACGACGTCGCCAGACAGGGCGACGAGAACGGCGCTATGTAGGGATCGACGAAATAGCTGTTGTCGATGATCGCCCACACGCCGTAGACAAGGAATGAGCTGAGCCCGAGGAACGTCAGCAGCGGAACAAGCCACCATCTGTCGGTACGCAGGGTGCGCACCTTGACTTGCGCTCGCTGCCTTCTGACCGGAGCGTCGGGCGTAGTCTGGGTCATCGCGGACCTCTCCACCTCCCGCGGACCCGTGTCGCGCAGGGGGTCCGTGGTTTTCGTATTCGCTGGGCGCGCGGCGGCGAGCGACGGCTCAGGCGCGCGTTGGTGGGGGATACGTTACGACGACAGCATGCGAATTTGTGAGCGGGGTCACTCACAATTTCGATGCTTAGCTGTGATTCCTGTCACGTACGCCCGTCAGGGGCGCTGCCCTTGGGCGGGCAACTTAACCACAGTCACGAAAAAATCGTCTATCTGCCGGACAACCCGGATAAATTGCTCAAAATCCACCGGCTTGGACACATACGCGTTGGCATGCAACCGGTAACTGTGCAGGATGTCCTCCTCCGCCTCAGAGGTCGTCAGGATCACCACCGGGATCGTCCGCAACCCGGCGTCGGCCTTGATCTCGGCCAGCACCTCCATGCCGCTCATCCTCGGCAGGTTGAGGTCGAGCAGGACGAGGTCGGGCCGCGGCGCGTCGGTGTATCCGTCCTCGTTGCGCAGGTACGCCATCGCCTGCTCACCGTCGTTGACCACGTTGAGCCGGTTTCGGACCTTGTTGAAGTCGAAGGCCTCCTTGGTGAGCAGGATGTCACCCTGGTCGTCCTCCACCAGAAGCACCTCGATGGGGCGCCCCTCATTCATCGTCGTCTCCCGCGGCCGGCAGTGTCCAGCGGAACGTCGTGCCCTGGCCCTCGGCATCGCCGTCGAGCCAGAGCTGTCCGCCGTGGTACTCGACGATCTTGCGGCAAAGTGCCAGCCCGATGCCAGTACCCGGATACACGTCGCGGGGGTGGAGTCGCTGGAAGATCAGGAAGATGCGGTCGGCGTACTTGGGCTCGACCCCGATGCCGTTGTCGGAACAGCTGAACTCCCACATGTCGCCGGACCTGGTGGCCCCGATGTGGATGCGCGGGGACGCCTCGGAGCGGAACTTGATCGCGTTCTCGATCAGGTTCTGGAACAGCTGCGTGAGCTGGACCCGGTTGCCCTTGACGGCGGGCAGCTCGTCCCTGGTGACCGTGGTCTCGGTGTCCTCGATCGTGGCCGACAGGTTCTCCAGCGCCGTGTCGAGCGCCTTCCCCGCGTCGACCGTGGTCCGCTCGCCGGTCACCCGGCCGACCCTGGAGAAGTCGAGCAGGTCGTTGATCAGCAGTTGCATGCGCTTGGCGCCGTCGACGGCGTAGTGGATGTACTGCTTGGCCCGATCGTCGAGCTGGGAGCCGTAGCGCTGCTCCAGCATCTGCGTGAAGCTGGCGACCTTGCGCAGCGGCTCCTGGAGGTCGTGACTGGCCACGTACGCGAACTGCTCCAGCTCCCCGTTGGACCTGCGCAGCTCCTCGGCCTGGTCGTCGGCCGTCCGCCAGGCCGACACGATGCGGCCGCGCATGGAGTCGACGTGGCTGGACAGCTCGGCCAGCTCCGCCGGCCTGTCGACGTGCAGGGTGTGGTCGAAGTCGCCGGCCGCCACGGTGCGGACCTGCTGGGCGAGCTGGTCGATGGGCTTCAGCACGACGTACCGGATGATGAGGGCCAGGGCGATGCCGAACGCGAGCATCGCCGCGAAGAGCACGATCAGCGCCAGATTGAGCTGGTCGAGCTGCTGCTCGACGGCGGGCACCTGGGCCAGCGCGCGGGCCCGCGCGCTGAACATCATCGCGACCACGATCCCGGCCAGGAGCACGACGCCGGCCACCAGCCCCATGACCAGGAACCAGCGGGCCACGGGCAGCCTGCCCAGCCCGGTCGGCTCCTTGGGGGGAGGCAGCGGGTTGATGCTCATGGTCTCCTCCTCCGGACCAGGACCACGGCGAGGTCGTCGCTCAGCGTGCCCACGTGCTTGATGAGCCGGTCGAGGTCGATGGCGCCGTGCTCGCGTACGAGATCGAGCAGGCCCTCCACGCCGAGCAGCTCCTGGCCCTCGCCCACCACGGCCTCGATCAGGCCGTCGGTGTAGAGCATCATGGACCACTCGTCGCCCAGCGGCACGTCGATCACCGACCACTCCGCGTCCGAGAAGATCCCGAGCGGCGGCCCGGAAGGCGTGCCGTCGACCACCTGGACGGCGCCGTCGCGCACCAGCACCGGCGGCGGGTGCCCGATTACGCGCATCCTGGCGTGCCGCAGGTCGGGGTTGATCGTGGCCATGCACAGCGTGGTGAAGATCTCGGGGGTTTTGCGCTCGGCCCGCAGCACGGCGTCCATCGTGCGCAGCAGCGTGTCGTCCGTCTGACCGGCGAGGACCAGCGTGCGCCACGCGACGCGCAGCGCCACGCCGAGCGCCGCCTCGTCGGGGCCGTGCCCGCACACGTCGCCGACCACGATGTGCACCGAGCCGTCCGGCGTCTGCACGGTGTCGAAGAAGTCGCCGGCCAGCGTGCCGCCGCTGCCCGGCAGGTAGCGGGTGACGTGCTCGATGACCTCGGTACGCAGCAGGGGGCCGGGGAGCAGGGCGCCCTGCAGCCTGGCGTTCTCCTTGGCCGTGAGCTCCGCCTGCACGAGCCTGATCTGCGCCAGGTCGGCCCGCTTGCGCTCCATCGAGTAGCGGATCGACCTGGCCAGCAGCCGCGCGTCGACGTCGCCCTTGACCAGGTAGTCCTGCGCGCCGGCCTGGACGGCGGCCACGCCCACGTGCGAGTCCCTGAGCCCGGTGAGCACCAGCACGGCGGTGTGCGGCGCCAGCGCGAGCACCTCCTCCAGGGCTTCCAGGCCGCTCGCGTCGGGCAGCGAGAGATCGACCAGCACGCACTGGATCCGGGACGTCAGCTTGGCCCTGGCCTCCTGCAGGCTGCGCGCCCAGAAGATCTTCGGCGGCGCGGGGGCCTGCTTGAGCAGCTCCTCCACGAGGAAGGCGTCACCGTCGTCGTCCTCGATCAGGAGCAACGTCAGCGTCTCCGAAAGATGTGCCGTCAAAACGCCTCACCAGGGGGTCGGTCCGTCCAGGTCATTCTGCGATGAGATCCACCCCTTGCGGAAGCGTACCCTCGTGACCGGCCTCCACGACGAACGACAGCAGAGTCTCCCTGAACGCCTGGGCGGCCCTGGTCGGCTCGACGTCCTTGCGCTGGGCCAGCGCGATCGTACGGCTGAGCCCCGGCGGCGCGAGCGGCGTGCCGGACAGCCCGGGGCGCCCGTCGAGCACCATCGAGGGCACCACGGCCACGCCCAGCCCCGCCTCCACGAACCGCAGCACGGCGTCCATCTCGCCGCCCTGCACCGCGAACCTGGGCTCGAACCCGGCCTGCCGGCAGGCCGCCAGCGTGGCCTCCCGCAGGTCGTAGCCGCGCCTGAACATCACCATCTGGCGCCCGCGCAGGGCCTCGATCTCCATGTACGGGCCCTTCGGCCGCTCGTGGGAGGGCGCGGCCACCACCAGGTTCTCCCGCAGGATCTCCTCGGTCACCAGCGAGGGGTCGTCGCTCTGCAGCGGCATGATGATCAGCGACAGGTCGAGCTGCCCGCGCGCGAGCGCCCTGACGAGGTCACGCGAGCCGCCCTCCTCCACCAGCAGCTCGATCCCCGGGTACGCGCGGTGGAACCGGGCCAGCGCGTCGGCCATCAGCCCCGCGCAGAGCGACGGCGTGGCGCCGAGCCGCACCCGGCCCCGGCGGAGCCCGGCGAGCTGGGCCACCTCCTGCCTGGCGGTGTCGGCGTCGGCGAGGATCCTGCGGGCGAGCGGCAGCAGCGCCTCACCGGCCGGCGTCAGCGTGACGTTGCCCCGGGCCCGGGAGAACAGCGGAGCCCCCAGATCGGCCTCCAGGGCCTTGATCTGCTTGCTGAGCGACGGCTGCGCGACCCTCATGCGCTCGGCCGCCTGGGTGAAGTGCCTGGCCTCCGCGACCGCCACGAAGTACGCGAGCTGCTGCAACTGCATGTGATTTTCCTCGCACCGAGCGGCGTCGTTTCCGTGGGGCGACCGTACAAACCAGACATCATAGCCGGTGGCTATCGAAACCAGGCCCGTGATGACTTGGACGGATGATTGCTGGATACCTAGCGTCTGAAGGCGTGACTGCCACGATAGAGCGCGGCGCAGCCACCGCGCCTGTTACCGCTCCCAAGAACGCTCCAACGAGCAGGAGGCCCGGCGGGTTCCTGCGCTCGTCGAACGGCAAGAAAGCCGTCATGGCCGTCACCGGGGCCGTGATGGTGCTCTTCCTCGTCCTCCACATGCTCGGCAACCTCAAGATCTTCCTGGGCAGGGACTCGTTCAACGAGTACGCCCACGCGCTGCGTACGCTCCTGGAGCCGATCGCGCCCTATCGGACGGTGCTGACCATCCTCGAGGTCGGGCTCGTCGTGTCGGTCGTCCTGCACATGTGGGCCGCGATCTCGCTGGCCCGCCGCGCCCGCCAGGCCAGGCCGGTCAAGTACGTCGCCAAGAAGTCGCAGGCGAACGGCTACGCGACGCACATCATGCGGTTCGGCGGCCTCACGATCCTGCTCTTCCTCGTCTGGCACCTGCTGGACCTGACCTTCGGCGTCGTGAACCCCAAGGGCTTCGACTCCGCGCCCGCCGACCGGATGATCGCCGGCTTCGACGCCTCCCGGTGGTGGGTGACCCTGATCTACGTGGTCGCCGTCGTCATGGTCGGCCTGCACCTGCGGCACGGCATCTGGAGCGCCTTCCAGACCCTCGGCTGGGCCAACCGCACGCGGAACAAGGCCCTCCGGCCGGTCGCCGGGCTGGTGTCCGCCGTGCTGGTCATCGGGTTCCTGGCGCCGCCGCTCGCGATCACCTTCGGAGTTGTGAAGTAATGAAGTTCACGGAAGGCCCGGAGATCCGGGACACCAAGGCTCCGGCCGGGCCCATCGAGGAGCGGTGGGAGAAGCGGAAGTTCGGCGCGAAGCTGGTCAACCCCGCCAACAAGCGCAAGCTCAACGTGATCGTGGTCGGCACCGGCCTGGCGGGCGGCTCGGCCGCGGCGACGCTGGGTGAGCTGGGCTACAACGTCAAGTCGTTCTGCTACCAGGACACGCCGCGCCGCGCGCACTCCATCGCGGCGCAGGGCGGGATCAACGCCGCCAAGAACTACCGCGGCGACGGCGACAGCATCTACCGGCTCTTCTACGACACGGTCAAGGGCGGCGACTTCCGCGCCCGCGAGTCCAACGTCTACCGCCTGGCCCAGGTCTCGGTGAACATCATCGACCAGGCCGTGGCCCAGGGCGTCCCCTTCGCCCGCGAGTACGGCGGCCTCCTCGACACCCGCTCCTTCGGCGGCGCCCAGGTCTCCCGTACGTTCTACGCCCGCGGCCAGACGGGCCAGCAGCTTCTGCTGGGCGCGTACCAGGCGCTGGAGCGGCAGATCGCGGCCGGGACCGTGACCATGCACACCCGGCACGAGATGCTCGACGTGATCGTCTCCGACGGGCGGGCGCGCGGCGTCATCGTGCGCGACATGGTGACCGGCGAGATCGAGCGCCACCTCGCCGACGCCGTGGTGCTGGCCACGGGCGGCTACGGGAACGTGTTCTTCCTGTCCACGAACGCCAAGGGCTGCAACACGACGGCGATCTGGCGGGCGCACGAGCGCGGCGCGTACTTCGCCAACCCCTGCTACACGCAGATCCACCCGACCTGCATCCCCGTCTCCGGCGAGTACCAGTCGAAGCTGACGCTGATGTCGGAGTCGCTGCGCAACGACGGCCGCGTCTGGGTGCCGCTGCGCAAGAACGACACCCGCGCCCCCGGGGACATCCCGGACGAGGAGCGCGACTACTACCTGGAGCGGATCTACCCCGCCTTCGGCAACCTGGTCCCGCGTGACATCGCCTCCCGCGCCGCCAAGAACGTCTGCGACGAGGGCCGCGGCGTCGGCCCCGGCGGTCTGGGCGTCTACCTGGACTTCCGCGACGCCATCGGGCGTCTCGGGCGCGACGCCGTGGAGAAGAAGTACGGCAACCTCTTCGAGATGTACGAGCGCATCACCGGCGAGAACCCGTACGACGTGCCGATGCGCATCTACCCGGCCGTCCACTACACGATGGGCGGGCTGTGGGTGGACTACGACCTGCAGTCCACGATCCCGGGCCTGTTCGTCATCGGCGAGGCCAACTTCTCCGACCACGGCGCGAACCGCCTCGGCGCCTCGGCGCTGATGCAGGGCCTGGCCGACGGCTACTTCGTCCTGCCGACCACCCTCGGCGACTACCTGGCCGCCGGGCCGTTCGGCGACGTGGACGAGGAGGCCGTGGCGGAGGCCGAGATCAAGGTCCGGAGCAAGATCGACCGGCTCCTGGCCGTGAACGGCACCCGTACCCCCGACTCCTTCCACCGCGAGCTGGGCAAGCTCATGTGGGACTACTGCGGCATGGAGCGCACCGAGGAGTCGCTGCGCAAGGCGCTGGAGCGCATCCCCGAGCTGCGCGCGGAGTTCTGGCAGAACGTCAAGGTGAGCGGCACGGCGGAGGAGCTGAACCAGGTCCTGGAGAAGGCCGGCCGCGTCGCCGACTTCTTCGACCTGGCCGAGCTCATGTGCCTGGACGCCCTGGTCCGCACGGAGTCCTGCGGCGGCCACTTCCGCGCCGAGTCCCAGGACGCCGACGGCGAGGCGCTGCGCGACGACGAGCACTTCGCGCACGTGTCGGCCTGGGAGTCCACGCCCGACGGGCCGGTGCTGCACAAGGAAGCGCTCGAGTACGAGTACGTCAAGATGAGCCAGCGGAGCTACAAGTGAACCTGACCCTCAAGGTCTGGCGCCAGAGCGGCCCTACCGACGCCGGCCGGATGGTGACCTACCGAGTCGAGGACGTCTCCCCGGACATGTCCTTCCTGGAGATGCTGGACGTCCTCAACGAGCGTCTCATCCTGGAGGGCGACGACCCGATCGCCTTCGACCACGACTGCCGCGAGGGCATCTGCGGCATGTGCGGCATGGTCATCAACGGCGTCGCCCACGGCGAACAGCGCGCGACGACGACGTGCCAGCTGCACATGCGCCACTTCGAGGACGACGCCACGATCACCATCGAGCCGTGGCGCGCCGCCCCCTTCCCCGTCGTCAAGGACCTGGTCGTGGACCGCAGCGCCTTCGACCGGATCATCCAGGCGGGCGGCTTCGTCTCGGTCCCGGCCGGCTCGGCCCCGGACGCCCACAGCATCCCCGTACGCAAGGAGGACGCGGACGCGGCCTTCGACGCGGCGACCTGCATCGGGTGCGGCGCGTGCGTGGCGGCCTGCCCGAACGGCTCCGCCTCCCTGTTCACCGCCGCCAAGATCACCCATCTGAGCCTGCTGCCCCAGGGCCAGCCGGAGCGCCTGTCCCGCGCCAAGGCCATGGTGGACCAGATGGACGCGGAGGGGTTCGGCGGCTGCACGAACACGGGAGAGTGCACGGCGGTGTGCCCCAAGGGCATCCCGCTGGACACCATCGCCCGCATGAACACCGACTACCTGAAGGCCAACGCCAAGTAGTAGGTTGCGCGGCTCCACCCAGTGGGCCGCCTGATGCCCGCCCCGAGCAAAAAGGGCTTCCCAAAGGGAGCGCTTCGCGCTCGGGGCTCAGGCTGTTTCCATAAGGCGCCTATCGGCGCGCCCCACGCCTTCGGCGGCCGGCCGGGCCCACCCCCCGTTGCCTGGTTACCGGCTGGGCCTGCCGGAGCCCGCCCCGGACCAAGGTCTTCGCCCAGCAGGGGCATACCTTGCAGCGATTCGACAACGCATTGGCCTGGTCTTCGGCTGTACGAGCGGTAGCCGTACGGATATAGGCACTGAGACCGCTGATCTCGTGGGTTGCAATTCAAACCGGCCCATTCGCGGATGTCCCAGCCGTATGCCGAGCTATGATAGTCATGCCTATCATAGCTGTGACCATGATTACCTGGATGGTGGTGGCGGCATGCTTCGTAAGCCGGAGCGCCTGTTCGGGCGTGACACGGAATGGGAGGAACTGGCTGATTTCGCCAGTGCCCCCGCGAACGGTGCCACCTTGGGGCTGGTCTACGGGCGTCGGCGTCAGGGCAAGACTCTCATGCTCGAACTGCTCGCCCAGGAAACCGGCGGCCTGCTTTTCGCCGCCACCCAGCAGACCGAGGCACAGAACCTGGCCGATCTCGGCGCCGCCTACGCCGCCTATCGCGGGCTGCGGCAGCCGGTCTCGTTCGGCAACTGGCGGGAAGGGCTCGACGAACTGCTCCGGCTCGGCGAGGAGCGGGCGATGCCCGTGATCGTCGACGAATTCCCCTACCTGGTCTCCGCGACCCCGGCGCTGCCGTCGTACCTGCAGCAGGCGTTGAGCCCGACGGGATACGCGAAGGAGCACACTCGTACCCGTCTGATCCTCTGTGGCAGCGCGCTGACCACGATGGCTCAGTTGCTGGGTGGAGGTGCGCCACTACGAGGCCGAGCGGTGCTCGAGCTGATCGTGCGGCCTTTCGGGTTTCGCGATGCCGCTGCCTTCTGGGGCCTGACCGGCGACCCGGAGCTGGCTTTCCGGGTGCATGCCCTCGTCGGAGGTACCCCCGCGTATCTGGAGATGTGCGGTGGGTCAGGTCCGGCTGATCTGGACGGGTTCGATCGATGGGTGCAGCGGCGGTTGCTGAATCCCGCCTCGGCGATGTTTCGGGAAGGTGGGCTGCTGCTCCGGGAGGAGCCTTCGATTTCCGACCCCACCTCGTACGCGGCCACGCTGAGCGCCATCAGCGCGGGCAACCAGCGTCGCTCGGAGATCGCCGCCGCCCTCGGCCGCCCCGTGAGCGCGTTGGCACATTTGCTCAACGGGTTGCGGAGCATCGGCCTCGTCGAGCAGGTCGACGACGCGTTGCGTGACAAGCGAAGCGTTTTCCGGATCGCCGAGCCGATCGTCCGCCTGCACCAGTTGATCACGCAGCGCCGCGAGCCCGAGCTCGTCAGCGGCCAGGCCGCCCGCGTCTGGCGTGCCAACGCCGACACGGTTGCCTCGAAGATTTACGGTCCCCACTTCGAAGACCTCGCCCGGGAGTGGTGCTTCCTTCATGCCTCCGGCGACACGCTCGGTGGGATGGCCAGTGCCGTACGCCCGAGCGCAATCCCCTGCCCAGCGCACCGCAAAGGACATGAACTCGACATCGTGGTGACCGAGACCGATTCCTTCGCCACCGATCGGATCATCGCGATCGGTGAGGCCAAGGCCACGCTCGCACCTATGGATGTCCCTCAGCTTCAGCGGCTGGATCACCTGCGTGCGCTGCTTCCAGACACCCGGATCGGCAAGCAGCCCAAACTGCTGTTGTTCGCACGCTCCGGATTCACCGGCGATCTGGTGGAGGCGGCGCGCGGGCGGGCGGACGTTGAGCTCGTAGACCTGAACCGCATGTATGCAGGGGGCTGACGTGCGCGCCGCCATGTGCTTCGCGGGGCGGCCATCCGGCCAGCAGGGGGAACGATCAGAAGCGGAACATCTCGGCGAATCGACCGAGTAGCGCGGGATCGCCTTCTATGCGCACGCTGCCGTCGTGGAGTACTTCGTCAGGGGTCCTGCTGCCACTCATCAGTTCGCGGATGGGGTGGCCGGTGAGCCGTTCGATGACGAGGTCGGGGGCGGGGTGCGGGCCGATGCCGATCGTGAGCATTCCATCGATGATCTGCAGGCGGAGCGTGAAGTCGCCCATGCGGACCTCGTAGCCGACGGTGACTCCCAGGGCTGCTTCCGGCCGGTAAGTGGTGCGGAAGGACATGGCGACCGACTCGGCGGTGACGAGCTCGCCGGGGCGAGGCTCGGTGAGTGTCCGCGCGCCCCAGCGGCCCAGCGCGATCAGCGCCGGTTCGAGGTCGCGTCCGTAGTCGGTGAGCTCGTAGACGACCGCGCGTTCGGGATGCGGTAGCGCGAGACGGGTGGCCAGTCCTGCCTCTTCGAGCTGTTTGAGGCGGGCCGACAGGATGTTGGTCGGGATGGCGGGCAGGCCCCTGTGCAGGTCCGTGAAGCGCTTGGCCCCGGTGAGGAGGTTGCGGATGATCAGCATGCTCCACCGTTCGCCGACCATCTCCATCGCGCGGGCCAGGCCGCAGAACTGTCCGTACTCCCGGGACGCCATGATGCGGATCTTACATCATGCTTCAGTTGACAAACGATACTTGCAAAAGACAAGCTTGCTGCTCGCAGGGCCTCCCCCGGGAAATGGAGAAACGCATGTCGTTCCAGGCGTACCTCGACAACATCGAGAACAAGACCGGACTGACTCCACGTGAGTTCATCGCGCTGGCGAAGGAGCGCGGCTTCGACGAACCGTCCGTGAAAGCCGGAGTGATCATTGACTGGCTGAAGCAGGACTACGACCTTGGACGTGGGCACGCGATGGCGTTGGTGCACGTGATCAAAAAGGGGCCGAAGATCGACGCCAAACACGTCGGCAGCTCGGGTTCCCATCGCGATGAGTCCGACACGCTATGGCTGGACGGCAAGAACAACCGGCCCTGACGAGTTGACCCGGTAGCCCGGAGCAAGGGCATCGGCGTCTGGGAGCCGCACCTGCTCGCAACCGCGAAATCCCCCTGTCCTCGATAAAATGGGTGGGAAATCCTTCCTGGTCACGCCAGACTGATCAAGAACCAGTGAGGAGATTTCACCCGTGCCAAACCAGCCCGCACCGAACCTGCTGTCGTGGGCCAGCGAGATCGACGAAGGCGCGATCACGCAGGCCGCGCGCACCGCCCGCCTGCCGTTCGTCTCCGGCCACGTCGCTCTCATGCCCGACGCGCACGTCGGCATCGGTGCGACGGTCGGCTCGGTGATCCCCACGGAAAACGCGATCATCCCGGCAGCCGTCGGCGTGGACATCGGCTGCGGCATGGTGGCCACCGAGACGACACTCACGGCCGCCGACCTGCCCGAGACCCTCGCCGCCCTGATGCCGATGGTGGAGCACCGCATCCCCGCCGGCGTCGGCAAGGGGCACGAGGATCCGGCGGTCGACCGTGCGCTCAGCGACCTCGGGCTCCCGCACACCGACCTCACCCCCAAGCAGGCCAAGAAGGTGAGCGACCAGTTCGGCACGCTCGGCTCGGGCAACCACTTCGTCGAGGTCTGCCTGGACGAGCGGGACCACGTCTGGACCGTGCTGCACTCGGGGTCGCGCGGCATCGGCAACCAGCTCGCCCAGATGCACATCACGGGCGCGAAGAAGCTGATGAAGGAGCAGACCGCCGGCCTGGAGGACCCGGACCTGGCGTACCTCGTGCAGAGCACGCCGGAGTTCACCGCGTACATCGAGGACATGCTGTGGGCGCAGCACTACGCCATGGCCTCGCGGGCGCGGATGGACCGGGTCCTGATCAACGCCCTGTTCAGGGTCGTCGGCAAGGGCGAGCGGGTCCGTACTATTAATTGCCATCACAACTTTACGCAGCAGGAGAGCCACTACGGCAAGACGTTGTGGATCACCCGCAAGGGGGCCATCAAGGCCGACACCGGTGACGAGGGAGTGATCCCGGGTTCGATGGGCACGCGCTCGTACATCGTGCGCGGTCGCGGCAACCCCGAGTCGTACAACTCGTGCTCCCACGGCGCGGGCCGCCGCATGTCGCGGACGAAGGCGAAGCGGGAGCTGTCCGCGGCTTCGCTCAAGGCGGCGATGGGCGGCCGCACCTGGAACGCGGATCGGGCCGCCGCGCTGGTGGACGAGCACCCCGAGGCGTACAAGTCGATCGACCAGGTGATGGCGGACCAGCGGGATCTCGTGGAGGTCCAGCACACGCTCCGCCAGATCTTCAACTACAAGGGGTAGGGCACTCGGTTCCCCGCCGAGTCGATCATCTTCAGCGTGAGCTCGTGGAGTCGTTCCGCGGCGGCCGGGTCGAAGGACCCGGGGTCGAGGGCGATCCGGCGCTCTCGCATGAAGGCGCTGAGCGGCTCGGCGGGCGGGTCGTCGATGCGGGCGACGATCGGTTTGATGCCCTCCTCGACCGGCAGTCCGTGCTTCTTGAGCGCCTCCACGTGCGCGGCGGTCGTCGCGTCGTACTCGCCGGCGACGCTCGTCGAGACGCCTCCGGGATGCATGAGGACATAGCGGGTACGGCGGCCGTGCCGGGCGGCGAAGGCCACGCCGAGCAGATCGTTCGCCTTGCCGGCCTGGAACTGGGCGGTCATGCCGTCGTACCCGCGTTCGAGCATGAGGTCGTGCCAGCGGATGGGGTCGGTCGGCTGTCCGGGGCCTGAGACGTTCACGACGAGGCGGGGCGCGGTGAGGCCGTGACTGAGGAGGAAGCGGCTCAGGTAGTCCAGCGCGAACGTTCCCTCCAGGCCCTCCGCCGTCACGAACCGGTGCGTGCGGAAGTAGCGCGCGCACAGCACGAGCGCGTCCACGGCCGGGAATTCGGCGTTGATCTCGGCGATCACCCGCCGGTTCTCGCTGATCAGGCTCAGGTCCGCCGGGATGAACACCGCTCCGGGCAGCGCCTTGGACCTGTCGCGCCCGATGACGGCCACGGTGTCGCCCCGTTCGAGGTAGGTGCGGGCGAGGGCCCGTCCCATGCCGTCCGTTCCGCCGCTGATCACCAGTGTCCTCATGACGCGCTCCTCGCGGGCTCCGCTTCCGTCACGGGTTCCGTACGGGGGCGGGCCGGCAGCAGCGGGACGGCGGCCAGGATGATCACGATCACTGCCACGACGAGCCAGAAGATGCCGTGGAAGCCGGTGATCACGTCTCCGGACGTCTGGAGGATGAGCGTGACCACGGCGACGCCGAGCGCCGCGCCGAGCTGGTTGAGCATGTAGAGCACCGAGCTGCCCTGCGCCACCATGGGCGGCGGCAGCGCCCGGTAGAGGGAGCCCATCGTGGGCGCGCTGAAGCACCCGCTGCCCAGCCCGATCGTGAACGCCGCCAGCGCCGGCCAGATCTCGGGCGTGTCCGCGCCGATCCGGGTGAAGGCCAGCGCGCTGAGCCCGGCCAGGAGCGCGCCGCCGGTGGCCAGGCCGCGGGCGCCGAGGCGGTCCGAGAGCCGTCCGGCCAGCGGCATGGCGAGCGCGCCGCCGAGCCCCAGTGGCGCCATCAGCAGCCCGGCGGCGAGCACGCCGTGCCCGTGGGCCTGCTGGTAGTACAGGGGCAGGGCGAACAGGGCGGCGAAGAGGGCCAGCCCGCCGAGGCCCATGATCGCGACGCTGGCGGTGAAGCCCCGGCTGGTGAACAGCCGCAGGTCGATCAAGGGCGAGGTGCGGCGCCGCAGCGCATGTACGGCGTAGGCGAGCAGCAGCGCGAGCCCCGCGCCCAGCGGGAGCAGCGCCTGCCAGGCGGTGAACGCCCCCTGTTCGGCCGTCTGCGACAGGGCCAGGACGACGGCCGCGAACCCGGGCCCGAGCAGCGCCAGCCCCACGACGTCGAGCCGCGCCGACGACCCCTCGGACGGCTCGTCGGCGGGGATCACGCGCAGCGCGAGCAGCAGCGCCACCAGGCCGACGGGCACGCTGAGCAGGAACATCCAGCGCCACGACAGGCCGGCCAGCACGGCGCCGCCCGCGATCGGCCCGAGCACGGGCCCCAGGGACAGGACCACGCCCATCAGGCCCATCACCCGCCCGGCCCGGCGCGGCCCGGCGGCGCGGGCCAGCAGGATCAGCACGAGGGGGTCGAGCAGCCCGGCCCCGAACCCCTGCACCACGCGGAACACGATCAGGGCGCCCACGTCCCAGGCCACCCCGGCCCCGAGCGATCCGGCGAGGAACAGCGCCAGCCCGGCCAGCCACAGGCGCTTGCCGCCGAAGCGGTCGACGGCCCAGGTGGTGAACGGGATGGTGGCCGTCACGGCCAGCAGGAACCCGGTGGACGTCCAGCCGATCGTGCTCAGCGAGGTGTTGAAGGTCGCGGCCAGGGTGTCGATGGCGACGGCGGCCATCGTGCTGTTGAGGATGCCCAGCAGGCCGCCGAGCAGGATCACGCCGATCATGCCCAGCAGCCGGGCGTCCAGCCGGTCGTCCGGCATATTTGAACTCATGGGTTCAAACTAGTTATCTCATACGTTCGCTCGCAACCCGTACGTCCATGAAGTTGAACTAGCGGGTACAATTCGGAGGCATGGCCACCACCACGCGCGGGCGCATCGACAAGCGGCAGGCGATCCTGGATGGCGCGTTCGCCGTGTTCGCCCGGCTTGGCTACGCGCAGGCGTGCGTGCAGGACATCGCGGACGAGGCGGGCGTGGCCAAGCCGACGGTCTACAACCACATGACGGACAAGGCCACCCTGTTCAGGAGCGCCGTCGAGGCCGCCGCGCAGCTGACGCTGAACGCCCGCCTGGCCGCCCTGGAGCCGCTGGCCGACCCGGGCGAGGATCTGCGCGCCACGCTGGAGGTCGTCGCCGACGAGCTGCTGCGCCTGCACACCGACGGGCGCTCGTGCGCGCTGCGCCGGCTGCTCTTCTCGGAGATCATTCGCTTTCCCGACATCCTCGACATCGTCAAGGAGAGCGGCCCCGACCGCCTCAACCAGGCCCTCGCCGACCGGATGGCCCGGCTCGCGCTCGCGGGGCGCCTGCGCGCCGCCGATCCCGACATCGCGGCCGAGCAGTTCATGGCCCTGCTCATCGGCCCGCTGGAGGCCCGTTCCCAGATGGGCACCCGTACGATCCCGGAGGCCGAGCTGCGAGAGCTGGCCCGCGCCGCGGTCCGGGCGTTCCTCGACGCCTGGGGTGCTGACTAATCTCGCCGACAAGGTCCCTTGTCGGTAGCGGGCAAGCTATATAGTCTGCCGCGTGTGGTGGAACGAGACGACTATGCGGCCATCCGCGATCGGATCATCGGGCTCTCGCACACCCATGGCTTGCGCTGCGACTGGGCGGAAACGACGAAACGCCAGCGATTCCTCCTGCTGTGGGACGCCGAGGGCCGGGTCGCGGCCCGCGCGATCGTCCCGCTCTACCCTGGGGAGACCCCGCACCTGGTGGACTCCCTCGAACGGGGGCTCGCGCACCTGTTCGGTGACGACTGGCTGGAGGATCCATGACCGCGGACCGCGTTGACGTTCACATCACCCTGGCGGGCAGCCTGTGGCTGGCCCAGGTGGACGGCGTGGCCGGCGGCATGTCCGCCCGCACGTTGAAGGAGCTGCACGGGGACGTCGCCGAGGGGCTGCCGTTCCTCTTCGCCGACCGCCCGCAGGCGCCCAAGCCCGCCTACCACTACGCGCTGCCCGGCCTGTCGGAGCAGGACCTCGACGACTTCGCCGCCCTCCAGCGCCAGGCCGCCGCGATCGCCGAGGACTACACGCGCACGCTCAAGAAGCGCGTCAAGCACATGCACGAGCTCGGCCTGTCGGACGGGGACATCGGCGAGTTGCTCGGCCTGACCAAGCAGCGCATCCAGCAGATCCGCAGCAGCGCGAACGACGAGTCCCGCCAGGTCTCCTAGCGGCGTCCCGGCACGCGAACGGCGCCCCCTCTCGCGAGGAGGCGCCGCCTGGAAACGGGGACTACCTGACCCAGAGGTAGTACCAGCCGGTGCCGTTGAGCGAGCACTTGTACTCGTTCCAGCCCTCACGCTTGTACGACTGGCCCATGTCCACACACTTGCTGTAGCTGGTGTATTCGCCGATGTATGTCCAGCTGGCCGCCTGGGCGGGGGCGGCGATGCCGATGGCGGCCAGCGCCGCGATGCCCGCGGCGACGATACCTGCACGAACGCGCATGCGTGATCTTCCCTTTCCTCCGGGGGGTTCCGCATACAACGATCATGGACGGCCCTACAAGACCGCTATAGAGCGGCCACAAATGCGTCAGGAGGACAACGCCTGGTAGGCGGCCAGCAGGAAACCCATGCCGCGGTCGTCGCCCTGGCTGAGCATCCGGTTCATCACGTACGCCACCGTCATGCGGGCGTCGAGGTCGATCACGACCAGCGAGCCGCCCATCCCGCCCCAGAAGCACGTACGCGGCTCCAGCAGCCCGTAGCCCATGCCGTACCACATCCGCGTGCCCAGGACCCGGTCGAAGCCCCGGAACTGCTCCTCGACGGCCCGCGCGCAGCCCTCCTCCGACAGCAGCCGCACGCCGCGCAGCGTCCCGCCACAGGCCAGGACCGACTGTACGAGGCCGACCGAGCGGGCGTTGCCGTGCCCGTTGCCGGCCGGGATCTCGGCGCGCCGCCAGGGGGTGGTGTTGGCCTCCTCGGGCCGCAGCGCGGGATTGGCGGGCAGGTCGGGCGGGGCTTCCATGGGCGTCGGCGGTGGGATGACGGGGGCGACCCGGGGGTCGTGCTCGGCGGCGAGGCCGATGTGGAAGTCCGCCCCCAGCGGCCCGGCCACCTCCTCGGCGAAGAAGGCGCCCAGGCTGCGCCCGGTGACGCGGCGGACGACCTCCCCGACCAGGAAACCCTGGGTGATCGCGTGGTATCCGGCCTCGGCGCCGGGCTCCCAGCGCGGCGCCTGCCCGGCCAGCCGCGTCGTGGCCAGCCGCCAGTCGTAGAGGTCCTCGACCGTCATCGGCTCGTCCCAGCTGGGCAGGCCGGCGGTGTGGGAGAGCAGGTGGCGTACGAGCACCCGCTCCTTGCCCGCGGCGGCGAACTCCGGCCAGTAGGCGGCGACCGGCGCGGCCAGGTCGAGCTCGCCCCGGTCGGCGAGGATCAGCGCGCACAGCGCCGTCATGGGCTTGGTGGTGGACCAGACGTTGGTGATGGTGTCGCGCTCCCAGGGGACGGTACGGGCCGCGTCGGCGTACCCGCCCCAGATGTCCACCACCGGCTCGCCGTCCACGTGGACGGCCACCGAGGCGCCGACGTCGTCCTTGTCCAGGGAGGCGGCCAGCAGCTCGCGCACCTCGCCGAAGCGGTCCTCGCACACACCATGGATCTCGGCCATGGACGGAACGTAGCCCGGCTCCCCGCGGGCGGGCCACGGATTTTTTGGCATACTCCTGGTCATGGTCGTGCTCGAGACGGAACGACTTGTCATGAGGCCGCTGACGGGCGATGACTTCGACGACTACGCCAGGATGCTCGCCGATCCCGAGGTCGCGGACGGGCTGGCGGAGAGCGTGGGGACCTCCCGGGCCGACGCCTGGCGGAGCCTCGCCACGTTCATCGGGCACAGGGAGATCCGCGGCTACTCGCATTGGGCGCTGGTCGAGAAGGCCACGGGCCGGTTCGCCGGGCGGGCGGGGCCCTGGCGGCCCTACGGCTTCCCGGGGCTGGGGGTCGGCTGGTGCCTGGCCCGCGACCACTGGGGCAAGGGCTATGCCACCGAGGCGGCACGGGCGGCCCTCGACTACTGCTTCGGCACGCTCGGCGCGACGGAAGTGATCTCTCTCATCCTGCCCGGCAACGCGCGGTCCGTCTCCGTCGCCGAACGCATCGGCCACTCCCACCTGCGCGATACCGAGTACCGAGGACGGCAGGTCCACGTCTACGGCCAGCGTCGGTAGGCTGCGCCGCATGGAGGTCGGCGAGCTGCTGGGGTCCGGGCGCACCGCGGACGTCTACGCGATCGACGACGAGCGGGTCCTGCGCCGCTACCGGATCCCGATCGACGCGCGGCGGGAGGCGGCGGTCATCGCGCACGTGGCCGGCCACGGATATCCGGTGCCCGAGCTCTACCCCGACGCCGGGGCGGCCACCGAGCTGGTGATGGGGCGGCTGTCGGGGCCGACGATGCTGCGGGCGCTGTTCGACGGGGAGATCACGGCCGAGGAGGCGGGCGGGATCATCGCGGGGCTGCTGCGGCGGCTGCACGAGATCCCGGCGCTGGCGTCCGCCGATCCCGGTGACCGGGTGCTGCATCTGGACCTGCACCCCGACAACGTCATGCTGACGCCCCGGGGCCCGGTCGTGATCGACTGGTGCAACAGCCAGGACGGGCCGCCCGGGTTCGACTGCGCGATGTCCGCGGTGATCTTCGCGCAGGCGGCCGTGGACGAGGTCGCGTTCGCCGAGGTGGCGCGGCGGGGCCTCGTCGCGCTGGTCGCCGGGCTGGGCTCCGCCATGGACTTCGGCGAAGGGCTCGACCGGGCCGGGGCGCGCCGGGCCGCCGACAGGGCGCTCACCGAGCGGGAGGCCGGGCTGGTGGACGCGGCGGTGGAGCTGATCCGCGGCCTGCGGCTCCCTGGGGCGGGCTGAGCCGCCGCTACTCCGTCCAGGCGGCCGTGGTTTCGAGGCGTTCGTGCCAGAGCTTCTCGCCCGCCCCGCCGGGCTCCCAGCGGGCGCAGAAGTCGATCAGGTCGCGACAGCGCGCCACCATGGCCTCCCGGCGCTCCTCCCACGAGGGGACGGGCCCGTCGTAGGCGGCGAAGAAGCGCGAGAGGAGCGGAACGTGCTCCGGGTGGTGGCTGCGGATGATCCACTCGCACCACGCGAGGTCCTCGACCGGACGCCCGGGGTGGGCCCACTCCCAGTCGAGAATTGCGGTCGTCCGGAACGTGGCCGGGTCGAACAGCATGTTCTGCGGGCCGAAGTCGCCGTGCACGATGCCCAGCCGGTGGATGCCGCTCAGGACCCGGCCGCACTCGGCGAGCACCTCGGCGCCGTGCCCCTCGTCGATGAGGTCCTGGCCGTGGGCGCCGGAGACGAAGCGGGTGGTCAGGCTGGTCGAGGTGACCTGGTGAACGCGGGGGACCGGGAGCCGGCCGCGCAGCCGGCGCAGGTATCTGCTCTCCGTGCCCAGCCGGAACGCCGCCTCCGGGCCCTGGTAACACTTCACGACCAGGGCGCCGTCGCCGACTGTGCTGTTGGTGTACCCGTGCTTCACAAGGGTCGATTCTGGCCTACTCCCGCCCCTGCCAGACGCCCCGGCACGCTATCGCGTGCGACTCCGATACACGATGTAAGGACGGAACAAATAGCCCAACGGGGCGGAAAGAGCATGCACCAGGCGGCTGAACGGGAAAAGTACGAACAGTGCCATCCCGATGAGCGTGTGCACCTTGTAAAGGACGTCGGCCTGACGCATCGCGGCGGCGTCCGGCTGGAGGATGAAGATGCCGCGGAACCAGGGCGCGACCGTGGTCCGGTAGCTGACGTCGCTCGGCACGTACCCCGCGACCGTCGTCACCAGGCCCGCCACGATCGAGGCGGCCAGCACCGCGTACATCGCCTTGTCGTTGGCCGTGGTCGCCATGAACACCGGGCCGGTGGCGCGGCGGCGGTAGATCAGCAGGGCCAGCCCCACCAGCGTGACCAGGCCCGCGAGCCCGCCCCAGACCAGGGCGTTCAGGTGGTAGGCGGCGTTGGAGACGCCGATGGCGTCGGTCCAGCTCGCCGGGATGAGCAGGCCGGTAACGTGGCCGACGATCACGAAGATCAGGCCGTAGTGGAACAGCGGGCTGGCCACGCGCAGCAGCGGGCTCTCGTAGAGCTGGGACGAGCGGGTCGTCCAGCCGAACTTGTCGTACCGGTGGCGCCAGATCAGCCCGCCCACGAAGACCACCAGGGTCAGGTACGGCAGGACCACCCAGAGCGTGCTCTCCGCCCAGCTCACAGGTAACCTCCCACGGTCTCGGCCGGCGGCCCGGCCTGGGCCAGGCGCGTGGCCTGGAGCCGCTCGGCGGCGGTGATCGGCGGCAGGGCCGCGCACACCGCGCCGATCACGTACGCGTACGGCGAGTCGCGATCGGTCAGGGCTGTGAGCAGCAGCTCCAGCCCCGGCCTGTGCTCCCTGAGCAGCTCGGCGCCCGAAGGATCGAGCGCGGCGAACTCCAGCAGCACCGGCAGGAAGTCGGGCAGTTCGTCGTCCATCAGCTCCCACCCGGCGGCCCGGTAGCGCTGTTTCAGCGCGGCCAGCGACCGGCCGCGGCGGCGGGTGTCGCCGTCGGCGTAGTAGGTGAGGTAGAGGCAGCAGCGCCGTTGCAGGTCGAACGTCTCCACATAGTGCGCGGCCAGCTCGCCGGGCCCGAGGTCGGAGACGCGCGACAGGAACGTCCCGAAGTGCGGCTCGGCGGCCTCCTTGATGAGCGGGAGCCGGTGCCAGAAGCGCTCGTCGGGATAGGCGAGGAGGTGGGCGGCGGCCTGCCAGACGACGGCCCCCACGACGGCGCTGCTCATGGTCTTCTCCTCTTGGTCGGGAACAGGCCGGCGGGGGCGCCGCGGCCGTCCCAGTTGAGCAGGTTCACCCGGTCGTGGGTGACCTCGTCGCTGGTCTGGCGCTGCTTCAGGGCGTGGAAGGTCTCCACCGACACCGGGACGGGCCGGCCCGACGCCTCGCCGAACGGGCCCTGCATCCCGGGCCCGCCGTCGTAGTCGAGGCTGCAGCCGCCCTCCTCCACGATCCCGGGCGGGATGTTCCCGTAGGCGGTCGGGATCACGTACCGCTCGTCGTACTTGGCCAGCGCCAGCAGCCGGTACATGTCGCGTATCTGCTCCTCCGACAGGCCCGTCTCCGCCAGGACGGGCGGCTCGCCCAGGTTGACCGAGCGCATGTACGAACGCATCGCCGCCAGCCGGCGCAGCGCGGCGGTCACGGGCGCCGGGTCGCCGGCGGAGAACAGTTCGGCCAGGTAGCCGACGGGGATGCGGAGCGACTCGATGGCGGCGAACAGGTTGACCGCGTCCTCGCCGTCGTGGCCGCCTTCGGCGAGCGCGTCCACGACGGGGGAGAGCGGCGGGACGTACCAGACCATCGGGAGGGTGCGGTACTCCGGGTGCAACGGCAGCGCTATCCGATATTTCTTGATCAGGTCGTACACCGGGGATCTCCGCGCGGCCTCCACCCAGTCGGCGGGCAGGTCCGCGGCGTCCACCGCCGGGTCGTACGGGTCGACGAACAGGTCCAGCTGGGCCTCGTACAGATCGTGCTCGTCGGCCACCGAGGCGGCCGCCGCCACGCGTTCGGCGTCGTACAGCAGGACCCCGAGGTAGCGCAGGCGCCCGACGCAGGTCTCCGAGCAGACCGTCGGCAGCCCGACCTCCACGCGCGGGTAGCAGAACGTGCACTTCTCTGCTTTGCCGGTCTTGTGGTTGAAGTAGATCTTCTTGTACGGGCAGCCCGTCACGCACATGCGCCAGCCCCGGCACTTGTCCTGGTCCACCAGGACGATGCCGTCCTCGGCCCGCTTGTACAGGGCGCCCGACGGGCACGAGGCCACGCACGACGGGTTGAGGCAGTGCTCGCAGATGCGCGGCAGGTAGAACATGAACGCCTGCTCGAAGGAGAGCTTGACCTGGTCCGACACCTTGGCGAGCACGGGGTCGGGCGAGGGGTCGCCGCCGAGGTCGTCGTCCCAGTTGGCGCTCCACTCGATCTTGGTGGGCCGGTTGCTGATGAGCGACCTGGGCGGCGCGACGGGGACGTCCTCGGAGAGGGGCGCCCTGATGAGGTTCTCGTAGTCGTACGTCCAGGGCTCGTAGTAGTCCCTGAGCGCGGGCATGAGGGGGTTGGCGAAGATGGTGAGCAGCTTGCGGAGGCGGCCGCCCGCCGTGAGCTTGAGCCTGCCCCTCCTGTCGAGCGTCCAGCCGCCGCGCCAGCGTTCCTGGTCCTCGTAGCGCCTCGGGTAGCCCTGGCCGGGGCGGGTCTCGACGTTGTTGAACCAGACGTACTCGACGCCCGCCCGGTTGGTCCAGGTCTGCTTGCAGGTGACCGAGCAGGTGTGGCAGCCGATGCACTTGTCCAGGTTCATCACCATGGCGATCTGGGCCATGATCGTGGCCATCAGAAGCGCACCTCCTGTGATCTGCGGCGGATGGTGGTGATCTCGTCGCGCTGGTTGCCGGTGGGGCCGAAGTAGTTGAAGCCGTACGAGAGCTGGGCGTAGCCGCCGATCATGTGGGTGGGCTTGATGAGCACCCTCGTCAGCGCGTTGTGGATGCCGCCCCTGCGGCCGGTCGCCTCCGACTTGGGCACGTCGATCAGGCGCTCCTGCGCGTGGTACATGTACACCGTGCCCTTCGGCATGCGGTGCGAGACGATCGCCCTGGCCACGACCACGCCGTTGCGGTTGACCGCCTCGATCCAGTCGTTGTCCGCGATCCCGAGCCCGGCGGCGTCCTCGACCGACATCCAGATCGTCGGGCCGCCCCTCGACAGCGACAGCATGAGCAGGTTGTCCTGGAACTCGGAGTGGATCGACCACTTGCTGTGCGGGGTCAGGTAGCGCAGCGTGCCCGCCTCGCCGAACAGCGCGGCCAGGTCCAGCGGCGGGCGGTAGATCGGCAGCGACTCGCCGTACTCGTGCATCCAGTCGTGGTCGAGGAAGAAGTGCATGCGGCCGGTGAGCGTGTGCCAGGGCTTGCCGTTCTCGACGTTGATCGTGAAGGGGGAGTAGCGGCGCTCGTGCGACTCCTTGCCCGACCACTCGGGGCTGGCGGTGACCTGCACCGGTCTGGCCTGGGTGTCGGAGAAGACGATCCGGTGCCACACGTTGACCAGGTCCTCGAAGTCGGTGCCCGTACGTTCGGCGAGCTGCCTGAAGCCCTGCGCGGCCAGCCTGCCGTTGCTGACACCCGACAGCGCCAGGATCGCCTCGCACGCCTTGGCGTCGGTGTCGAGCTCCGGCCGGCCCTTGGCCACGCCGCGCGGCACCAGGCCGCACGCCTGGCCCAGCCAGGCCACCTCCTCGTCGGGCATGAACGTCACGCCCTTGACCGGGATCCCCAGCTTCTCCGTGAGGGGGCCGAGCGCCGCCAGCTTCTCGGCGATGGCGCCGTAGTCGCGCTCCACCACCTTGAGCTCGGGCCCGCCGCCCATCGCCAGCTCGCCCGGGGTGTCGTGCTGGTACGCCGTCGCGACCACGTCCCTGCGGATGCCGAGGTGCTTCTCGCCGAGCTTGCTGAAGGTGCGAGCGATGGCATGAAAAGCCGAAAAATCGGTCTTTGTCTCCCAGGGTGGGCTGATCGCCGGGTTGAACGCGTGCACGAACGGGTGCATGTCCGTGGACGACAGGTCGTGCTTCTCGTACCAGGTGGCGGCCGGGAGCACGATGTCGGAGAAGATCGTCGAGGACGTCATCCTGAAGTCGAGCGTGACCAGGAGGTCCAGCTTGCCGCTCGGGGCCCGGTTGTCGGGGTCCTCCAGGTTCGAGATGGCGCCGAGGAGGTGGTGCTGGAAGTACTCGCTGCCCTTGGCGGAGGAGCCGAGGAGGTTCGAGCGCCAGAGCATGAGGATGCGGGGCCAGTTGCGCGGGTCGTCCGGGCGTTCGGCGGCGTAGCCGAGCCGGCCCGAGCGGAGCTCCTCGCGCGTGTACGCGATGGGGTCGTCGGCGTCGCCCAGCTCCAGGGGGTTGCGGTCGAACGTCGGGGCCATCGGCATCCAGCCGTTCCTGACGGCCTCCGCCACCAGGTCCGCGGTGCGCTTGCCGCGGAACTTGCCCGGGCCGAGGGGCGAGGCCAGGTCGCCCGCGTCGAAGTGGTCGTAGCGCCACTGGTCGGTGTGCAGGTACCAGTACGGCGTGCCCGGGACCTGCCGCGGCGGCCGCGCCCAGTCGAGGGCGCCGGCCAGCAGCGCCCAGCCGCCCAGGGGCCGGCACTTCTCCTGGCCCACGTAGTGCGCCCAGCCGCCGCCGTTGCGACCCTGGCAGCCGGTCAGCAGGAGGAGCGACAGGAACGCCCGGTAGATCGTGTCGCCGTGGAACCACTGCGTGGTGCCCGCCCCGAGGATGATCATGCATCTGCCCCGGGTCGACTCGGCCGTCCTCGCGAACTCTCTGGCGATCTTCACCGCCCTCCCGGCGGGCACGCCCGTGATCTCCTCCTGCCAGGCCGGCGTGTACGGCTCCCCGGCGTCCTCGTAGCCCGCCGGCCAGACGCCGGGGAGTCCGTCGCGCGCCACCCCGTACTGGGCCAGCAGCAGGTCGAACACCGTGGTCACCAGGTGCTCCCCGACCCTGGTCACCGGTACGCCCCTGCGTACCGAACCGCCGCCGTCGAAGCGGGGCAGCAGGACCTCGGCCGGCTCGCCCCCGTACAGGGTGAGCTTGGGGTCGGTGCCGAGGTCGAGGTTCCAGCGGCCCTTGCCGGACTCGGTCCAGCGGAAGCCGGCCGAGCCGTTCGGCACGACGGGCTCGCCGGCCTCCGACATGAGCACGGTCTTCCACTCGGCCGCCTCCTCCTGGGAGCCCAGGTCCCTGGCGGTGAGGAACCGGCCGGGCACGTACGCGCCCGCGCGCTCCTCGAGCCGGACGAGGAACGGCAGGTCGGTGAAGCGCTTGACGTAGTCGGTGAAGTACGGCCTCCCGCGCTCGACGAAGAACTCCTTCAGCAGCACGTGCCCCATGGCCATGGCCAGCGCGCCGTCCGTGCCGGGCCGCACGCTGACGAACTCGTCGGCGAACTTGGCGGCGTCGCTGTAGTCGGGGGAGACCACGACGACCTTCTGGCCCCGGTAGCGGGCCTCGGCCATCCAGTGCGCGTCGGGGGTGCGGGTGACGGGGACGTTCGCGCCCCACATGATCAGGTACGCGGCGTCCCACCAGTCGGCCGACTCCGGAACGTCGGTCTGGTCGCCGAACACCTGGGGGGAGGCCACGGGCAGGTCGGCGTACCAGTCGTAGAAGGAGAGCATGGCGCCGCCGATCAGCGACAGGAACCGCGAGCCGACCGCCTGGGAGACCATCGACATGGCGGGGATGGGGGAGAAGCCGGCGATCCGGTCGGGGCCGTACCGCTGGATGGTGTAGACGTGGGCGGCGGCGATCATCTCGGTGGCGAGGTCCCAGGTGACGCGGACGAGGCCGCCGGTGCCTCGGGCGGACTGGTAGCGACGCCTTTTCAACGGGTTTTTCACGACATATGCCCATGCATCCACGGGGTCGCCGTTCAGGCGTTTCTTCGCTTCCAGGTACATCTCGACGAGGACACGCCGGGCGTACGGGTAGCGGACCCGGGTCGGCGAGTAGGTGTACCAGGAGAAGGCGGCGCCGCGCGGGCAGCCGCGCGGCTCGTACTCGGGGCGGTCGGGGCCCACGCTGGGATAGTCGGTCTCCTGCGCCTCCCAGGTGATGATGCCGTCCTTGACGAACACCTTCCACGAGCACGAGCCCGTGCAGTTCACGCCGTGCGTGGAGCGGACCACCTTGTCGTGACTCCACCGGTCACGGTAGAAGATGTCTCCCTCGACGCCGCCTTTCAGGTAGAGGGTGTGCAGATCGGCGCTGGTAACCGACCTGCGCAGATAGCGACCGGTCTTCAGCAGCAGCTCCTCCGCACTCATACCCCCACTTCATCACAGATAGTGACTGTCTGTTACACAGGGTGCATGTCTGAGCTTCGTAAAGGTCAGGTGTCGAACCTGGCCCTGGCCACTGCGGCGTTCGCGGTGACGTTCTGGGCGTGGAACCTCATCGGGCCCCTGTCCGGGAGCTACAGCAGGCAGCTGGGGCTGTCGCCGACCCAGACCTCGCTGCTGGTGGCGATCCCGGTGGTGGTCGGGGCGCTGGGGCGGATCCCGGTGGGGGTGCTCACCGACCGGCTCGGCGGGCGGCGGATGTTCGCGGCCATCTGCTTCGTGTCGATCGTGCCGGTGTTGTTCGTCGGGTGGTCCGCCTCGTATGGGTGGCTGCTGTTCTGGGGGTTTCTCCTGGGGATCCCGGGGACGTCGTTCGCGGTCGGCATCCCGTTCGTGAACGCCTGGTACGAGCCCGCGCGCAGGGGGTTCGCGACCGGGGTCTTCGGGGCGGGCATGGGTGGCACGGCGCTGTCCTCGTTCTGCACGCCGCGGCTGGTGGAGGAGTTCGGGCGGGCGGGGGCTCATGTGCTGATGGCGGCGGTGCTGGCGCTGATGGGGGTGATCATGCTGGGCGGCAGCCGGGACTCGCCCGTGTGGTCGTCGGCAGGGTCCTCCGCAGGGTCCTCCGCTGGGTCCTCCGCAGGGTCGGCCGCAGGGTCGGCCGCGGGGGCGCCGGTCGGATCGGTCGCGGGGGCGTCGGCGTTGGCTGGGATGCGGGAGGCGGTGCGGATCAAGGCGACCTGGCAGTGCGCATTCCTCTATGCGGTGACTTTTGGCGGCTTCGTAGCCTTTTCCACTTATCTCCCGACATTGCTGCAGAACGTGTACCGCTTCGCTCAGACCGACGCCGGGCTGCGTACGGCCGGGTTCTCGATCGCGGCCGTGCTGTCGAGACCGCTGGGCGGGGCGCTCTCCGACCGGATCGGGCCGGTCAGGGTGCTGTTCGTGTCGCTCGGCGGGACCGTGGTGATGGCGCTGGTGCTGGCCCTGCGGCCGCCGCCCGAGGTGCCTGCCGGGGTGAGCTTCGTGCTCATGGCGTTCTTCCTGGGCCTCGGGACCGGCGGCGTGTTCGCGCTGGTGGCCAGGCTGGTCGAGGCGTCCAGGGTGGGGACGGTGACCGGGCTCGTCGGGGCCGCCGGAGGGCTGGGCGGGTACTTCCCGCCGCTGGTGATGGGGGTCGTCTTCACCGCGACGGGGGCGTACACGGTGGGGTATTTGCTGCTGGCGGTGACTGCGCTGGCGGCGCTCACGTACACGTACCGGGCATTCCGGACGCTCTAGTGGCGGGTTTTCGTACGTTCCAGCTGCTCGAAAACCGTTTGCCGAGCCGGGGTGCGGCTTGTCAACCTTGTCAGGCCATGCGATCCCTTCCTGAAGCCGATCCCGGCGTGCCCGACATTCGCAGCCCGTTCCGCTATCTGTGGTGGAACGCGCGGCGGCAGTCGGCACACCTTCTCGCGGGCATCGGCTTCGCCACCCTGTGGTGGCTGGTGCAGGCGCTGATGCCGGCGGCGCTCGGGAAGGGCATCGACGCCGTCACCGCCAAGGACACCGGAGGGCTGCTGCTCTGGGCGTCGATCCTGTTCGGCCTGGGGCTGATGCAGGCGTTCACCGGGATCATGCGGCACCGGATGGCCGTCTACAACTGGCTGGCCGCCGCGTACCGCACCGTGCAGCTGACCGCCAGGCAGTCCGCCCGGCTGGGCGCCACGCTGCCGAAGCGGCTCTCGACCGGTGAGGTCGTCAGCGTCGGCAACTCCGACATCGCCCACATCGGCAACTCCATCGACATCCTGCTGCGCGGCACCGGCTCCATCGTGGCCATCGTCACCGTCACGGTGATCCTCATCTCGACCTCGCTGCCGCTCGGGCTGCTGGTCCTGTTCGGGGTGCCGCTCATGACCGCGGCCGTGGGGCCGCTGCTCAGGCCCCTGCACAGGCGCCAGGCCAGGCAGCGCGAGCTGTCCGGCGACCTGTCCACCAGGGCCGCCGACATCGTGGCGGGCCTGCGGGTGCTGCGCGGGATCGGCGGGGAGCAGGTGTTCACCGACCGCTACCGGGCCGAGTCGCAGCGGGTCCGGCGGGCCGGGGTGAGCGTGGCCGGGATCGAGTCCGTGCTCGAAGGCGCCCAGATCGTGCTGCCCGGCCTGCTCATCGCGGCCGTCACCGGCGTCGGCGCCTCGTTCGCCGTCGCCGGGGAGATCCCCACCGGGCAGCTCGTCGCGTTCTACCTCTACGCGGTCTTCCTGATCGGCCCCATGCGGACGCTCACCGAGGCCGCCGACAAGCTCACCAAGGGCCACGTGGCGGCCGGGCGGGTGATCCGGATCCTGTCCATCCAGCCCGAGGTCACCGGCGGCACCGGCACCAGCGCGGGCGGCGTGCTGCGCGACTCGTACAGCGGCGTGACCCTCCAGCCCGGCTGCCTCACGGCGGTCGCGGCGGACACCCCCGATGACGCCATCGCCATCGCCGACCGGCTCGGCCGCTATGCCGACGGCGACGTCACGTTCGGCCCGGTCGACCTGTCCACGCTGCCCATCGACGAGGTCCGCGCCCGCATCCTGGTCGCCGACAACGGCGCCCGGCTGTTCACCGGCCGGCTGCGCGACGAGCTCGACGTGCGCGGCGAGGCCTCCGACGCGCAACTGCGCGAGGCCCTGCACGCGGCCTGCGCCGAGGACATCGTGGAGGCGCTGCCCGACGGGCTGTCCGCCACGGTGGCCGAGGCGGGGCGGGAGTTCTCGGGCGGGCAGCAGCAGCGGCTGCGCCTGGCCCGGGCGCTGCTGGCCGACCCGGAGGTGCTCATCCTGGTCGAACCCACCAGCGCCGTCGACGCCCACAGCGAGGCCCGCATCGCCGAACGCCTGGCCAAGGCCCGGGTCGGCAAGACCACGCTGATCTGCACGACCAGCCCGCTGGTGCTCGACCGTACCGACCACGTCGTCTATGTGCAGGACGGGCGGGTGCTCGCCGAGGGCACGCACCGGCAACTGCTGGACAGCTCGCCACATTACGCCGCCACCGTGACCCGTGGAGAGGACTGACCTCATGCCCCGGACCCACGGGAAGCGCTGCCCCCTGCCCACCCTCGGCTCTCAACTCTGGGACGAATGGGACCACCGGCGGGCATGGTGCACATTCGGAACGCTCGCCCGCTCGTTCGTTCGGAAGGGGTGAAGCACGATGGCCCGCGAGATCTTGCCGGTCGCCGATCGAAAACAGGTGCGCGCCTACGCCAGGCGGCTCACCCTCCGCTACCCGCGACAGCTCACGATCGCGCTGACCCTGCACGGCCTGGCGGCCGTCGCGGGGCTGGCGGTGCCGTGGCAGCTCGGCGGGCTGGTGGAGGACGTCCAGTACGGCGTCGAGGTCAACGTCGCGGTCGTGGCCGCCGCCATCGGGGGCTTCCTGCTGCTGCAGGGTGCGCTCATGCGGTTCGCGGTGCTGGCCTCCGCCAGGCTCGGCGAGAAGGTGCTGGCGGAGCTGCGCGAGGAGTTCGTGGACCGGGTGCTCGGGCTGCCGCTGTCCACCGTCGAGCGGGCCGGGTCCGGCGACCTGATCACCCGTACCTCGCGTGACGTGGACGCGCTGTCCCGCACCGTACGGAACGCCGTCCCGGAGACGCTGATCGCCCTGGTCACCTTCCTGATCACGGTCGGCGCGCTGCTGCTGGTCAGCCCCCTGCTCATGCTGCCGATGCTGATCGCCGGGCCGGTGATCTGGGTCTCCACGCGCTGGTACCTGAAGCGGGCACGAGACGGCTATCTCCGCGAGAACGCCGCCTATGCCGACATGACGGAAGGGCTGGCCGAAACCGTCGAGGGCGCCCGTGCCGTGGAAGCGCTCGGCCTGCAGGCGCGCCGCCGATCACGTACCGACGACGACATCAGCCGCTCCTTCGCCGCCGAGCGCTACACGCTGGGGCTCCGCACGGTGTGGTTCCCCGCCGTCGAGCTCGGCTACGTGATCCCCGTCGTGACCACACTGCTGGTCGGGGGCCTGTTCTACACCAATGGCTGGGTGGCGCTCTCCCAGGTGGCCACCGCCACGCTCTACGCGCAGCAGCTGATCGACCCGCTGGACAGGTTCCTGATGTGGATCGACGAGTTGCAGGTGGGCGGGGCGTCCATGGCCCGGCTGCTGGGCGTGGCCAACGTCCCCGACGACCGTGCGGCCGGCTCCTCGCGTCCCTCGGGCGAACTCCTGGAGGCGTCCGACGTCCGGTACGCGTACCGGGAGGGCCGGGACGTGCTGCACGGCGTCTCCCTGACCGTCCGGCCCGGCGAACGGCTCGCCATGGTGGGCCCTTCGGGGGCCGGAAAGTCCACACTGGGCCGGCTGCTGGCGGGCATCCACGGACCGCGTACCGGCTCGGTGTCCGTCGGCGGGGTCCCGCTCGTGGACCTGCCGCTGGACGAACTGCGGGGGCACGTGGCGCTGGTGACGCAGGAGCACCACGTGTTCAAGGGCTCGCTGCGCGACAACCTGCTGATCGCCCGCCCGGACGCCTCCGACGCGGCCGTACGCCAGGCGCTCGAAGCAGTGGACGCCCTGGGCTGGGTCCTCGCCCTGCCTGAGGGCCTGGAGACGGAGGTGGGCTCCGGCGGCCTGGCGGTCTCGCCCGCCCAGGCGCAGCAACTCGCCCTGGCCCGCCTGGTGCTCGCCGACCCGCACACCCTGGTCCTGGACGAGGCCACCTCCCTCATCGACCCCAGAGCGGCCCGCCACCTCGAACGCTCGCTGGCCGCCGTCCTCGACGGCCGCACCGTGATCGCGATCGCCCACCGCCTCTACACGGCCCACGACGCCGACCGGGTGGCGGTCGTGGAGGACGGCCGGATCAGCGAGCTGGGCTCCCACGACGACCTGGTGGCGGAGGGCGGCTCCTACGCCGCCCTCTGGACCAGCTGGCACGGCGCCCCAACCACCACCTCCTCCTGAACGACCCACCCCAACCGAAACCCCGGGTGAGCTGGGTGTCGAGCGACGTGGCAGCCTCCGCGCTTGCACTCGGGCGTCAGGCACTGCGGGCGACACACCGCTGGGACATCGGGCGCCGCTGCGCTGGACGTCGAGTGGGGTATCGGCCTCCGCGCTGCACCCGGGCGTCGGGCAGCGGGGGCTACGCGCCGCGCCAGGACGTCCGAGGAGCGCCGTGCTGGGTATCGGATGGCGCCGCTGCGTTGGACGTCGGGTGGTGTTGTCGACCTTCGCGCTGACACTCGGACGTCGGGCAGTGGGGAAACGCGCCGCGCCGGGACATCGGGCGCCGGGAGATGGGGGCTACGTGCCGCGCCGGGACATCGGGCGCCGGGAGATGGGGGCTACGTGCCGCGCCGGGACGTCGGGCGCCGGGAGATGGGGGCTACGTGCCGCGCCGGGACATCGGGCAGTGAGGTGGTTCATGCGCTGCACCGGAGGCGTCAGACGGCGACGCGCGGGTGTTGGGCAAATGGGGGGTCATGCCACGGGCACCCAGGTCGGGCCGTCGTCGGTGGTGTGGTCGACGCGGCCGAACACCACGTCGGCGAAGTGCACGCCGAAGCCGATCGTGTCCGGACGCTGCAGCTCGTTGACCAGCCGGTGCCGGTGCACCGTCGACTCCACCGAGTCCAGGTCCGAACCGGCGAACCAGTCGGGATGCCGGATCTGGGCTGAGGAGTGCAGCGCGTCGCCGAACGCGATCAACCGCTGACCGCCGGACGCGATCGTGTAGGTGGCGTGCCCGAACGTATGCCCGGGAGCCAGCGCCACCCGCACTCCCGGGAAGATCTCCTCGTCGTCCCGCACGGTACGGACCCGGGGCGCCAGCGCGGCGAGCATCTCGTCGGTCGTCCCCTGCTCAAGGCTCAGCTGCCGCTGCTCCCATTCGGGCTCGGAGATCAGGTAGTCGGCCTCGGTGAACGCGGGACGGTTGCTACCGGGTGCGGGGTGCCAGGCCCAGCCGAGGTGGTCGAGGTGCAGGTGGGTGAAGGCCACTGCCTCGATCTCGTTGGGCCGCCGACCCAGCTTGGCGAGGTTGTCGAGCAACTCGCCACCACGGATGGAGCCGATCTTCGGATTCTCCGGATCGTCGGGTACGGACACCGGCCCAACGCCGGCATCGATCAACAAGGCCCTCTCGCCGTACTCCACCAACAGCGCACCGATGCTCCCTACGAGGTTCCCCGTGTGGTCGAGGAAGGCGGCGTTGTCCTTCCAATCCTGCTCTGTCGTCTCGAGCAACCACCCGTACGGCTTGAGCTGCACCGCGCCGTCAGGCACATAACTGATCTTGAGCTCGCCGAGCTGCAGGGAACGGGCAGAGGACGGCCGACGCAGCCGCTCTTCGTAGCTGTTCATGGCAGAGAAACTTACAACTAGAACTATTAAAGCTGCAAATATGCATACTTGAGCTATCCTGACGCTGTGAAGTCGCCCGAGCCCGCCACAACTGCCAGCCTTGCCACCACCAGTGGTGACGCCGCCAGCCCTGCCACCGCGAGTGGTGATACCGCCGGCGATGACGCCACCAGGCTTGCCACCACGAACGGTGACGCTACGAGCGGTGACGCGGCCAGGCTTGCCACCGCCAGCGGCGACGTTACGAGCGGTGGTGTCACCGGTGTGGATGTCACCCGTGTGGATGCCGCCAGTGGCAGCGCTGCCGGCAGCGCGGAGCGTGCCCTTGCCGAGCGGAATCTGTGCGGCCTCGTCGGTGCGTTGGCCAAGCAGATCGAGGGCCATATCAGGGAGCGGGCGGTCGCGCTGGACCTGACGGCGGCCCAGGCGGTGGCGCTGCGCGAACTCACCGGCCCGATGACCATGCGTGACCTGGCCGATCGGATGAGTTGCGAGCCGTCGAACGCCACCTTCGTCGTCGATCGGCTGGAGGAGCAGGGCATCGTCGAACGGCGCCCTCATCCCGGTGACCGCCGGGCCAAGCAACTCGTGCTGACCTCCGAAGGTGTCGCGCTCCGCGAGCGACTGATCGACCTGCTCACTGAGGGCTCACCCTTGGCCCGGCTCACTTCGGAAGAGCAGGCCGCCCTCAACGACCTCCTCACACGGGTGGTGCGATAAGCGGGTGGCGCGATAGCCGGAGTCCGGTGATCGCGCGGGGGTTGCGCGACGTGTGCGGTGTGGGACGTCATGGGGAGGGCGTCCGATTGTGGGGTCAGGGGTGTGGCGTCAGCATTCTGTTTTGGTGGGGGGCAGGGTGCGGTCGGTGAAGTAGCGGTTGATGTGGTCGCGGGCGCAGGGGTTGGCGCCGTAGAGCGTGTGGCCGGGGCCGTTGTGGCGGATGGTGGCGCTGCCGGGCACCTGGGAGAGGACGCGGGTCACGGCGTCGGACTCGCCCCAGGCGCCTGCTCCCAGCATGGGTGGGAGGCCCTTGGGGAGAGGGGTGGGCGGGTTGGTGACCGGTTGGGGCCAGCCGATGCAGCCCAGGGTGGCTGAGGCGAGGGTGTTGGCCGTGCCGGTGTTGGGGGCCACGCGTTGCAGGCGCTTGATGGCGGCGGTCATCTCCTTGCGGTTGGCGAAGCGGGGCCAGTCGGCGCATTCGGTGACGCCGGTGGCCTGGTCGGGGTAACGGGCGCCGCGTTGCGGGACGAAGTCGGAGGCGTCGCCGTCGGCGGCCTTGCGGATCGCCTGGGCGAGTTTGGGCCAGGCGGCGGTGCCCTGGCGGGCCAGGCCCAGGGCGAAGCTCTGGAGGTCGCGGGTCTTGTAGGCGACGTTGGCGGTCTTCGTGGGGATGGGGGTGCGGTCGGCTCGGGCGATCAGGGTGCGCCAGAGGGCTGGGACGTCCGCGCAGTCGTTGGAGGCGCACCAGGTGAAGAAGCGTCGCAGGAACTGCTCGTTGGACTTGGCCATCTCCTCCAGCTCGCGCTCCCAGTCGGCGGCGCTGTGGCTCCACGTGCCGTCGAGGACCATCGTGCGGATCCGGTCCGGGAAGAGGCGGGCGTAGTCCTGGCCGTAGAAGCCCGCGTAGGAGGCGCCGTAGTAGTTGAGCTTGTCGTCGCCGAGGGCCTTTCTGATGGCCTCCATGTCTCTGGCCTGGTCCGCCGAGCTCATGTTGGCGAACAGCTCGGGATCCTTGAGCCGGCAGGCCTCGGCGTAGCCGCGGTTGGTGTCGGACAGGCGGCCGAAGTCGGCGTCGTCGCGGGGTGAGTCGGGGATGGGGACGCGGGTCCAGGCGCATTGCAGGCCCGTGCTGAGGCCCCCGAACTGCTCGCCGTAGCCGCGGGTGTCCCACGTGACGATGTCCATGCGTTCGCGGAGCTTGGTCCACCAGTCGGAGGCGGACTGCGTGATGCCGATGCCGGGGCCGCCGGGGCCGCCGTAGGCGATCAGGACCGAGCCTTCGGACTTGCCGGTGGCCTTCAGCCGGCCCAGCTTGAGGGTGATCTTGCGGCCGTCCGGCTTCTGCCAGTCGGCCGGGACCTGGAGGTCGCTGCACTCCATGCCGATCTTGTCATTGGGGCAGGTCTGCCACTGCTGCGGCCCGCCGGCGGTGACCGCCGCGGACGCCGAGGTGGTCGGCAAGGTCCCCATGCCCAGCAAGGCCAGGGTGATGGTGAGGGGCTTGAGCATGGCGTTCACGATGCCGGAGGGGGAGGTGGAAGCGCGTCGGACCAGGGTTTGGTCTTTTGGGGGTGCGGGTCCAACCAGGGGTTGTCAGACCGCTGCACGCCCCGACCGGTTGGCGAGGGTTTGTGGGGACACTCGACCCAGTGCCGCCGGGCTCGGCCTGGAGACGAAGGCGGCCAGGACGGGCCGTTGTGGGTGGGATGGGCCTTGCGGCGGTGGGGTGGCGTTGTCACGATCGACGGCGTGGGCAAATGGCAGTGGGTCTGGGAAGGCGCGCTCGGGGTCGTCACGGTGCTGGGGCTGGCGATGGTCCTGTTCACCGCTCCCGGCGGGCACCTGCTGAACATCCTCGCGTCCTCCGCGCCGCTCGGCCTGGTCGCCGTGGCGCTCTCCCTGTCGATGCGCGCCGGCACGCCCAACCTGGCCGTGGGCTCGGTCGCCGCGCTGTCCGGAGTGCTCATCGCCTCCGTCGTGGTCGTCCTCGGCATGCCGCTGGTCGTCGGGGTGCTCCTCGTCATCCTGCTCGCCGCGCTCTCGGGGCTGGTCATGGGGGCGTTCACGGTGCTGCTGGAGGCGCCGGCCTGGGCGGTCACGCTCGCCGCCGCCGTGGTCTGCGACGCGTTGTCGCTCGCGTTCACCCAGGCCAGGACAATCCTCCTGCCGGAGGCGCCGTCGCTCTCACCCGTGGTGGGGTTCGCGGTGTTCGCCGTCGTCTCGGTGGCGGGCGGGCTGTTGTGGGCGCGGCGGGAGTTCCGGCAGTGGCTGGCCAAGGGGTGGGTCGGCCCTCTCGTCGGGCTGGCCGGGTCCTGCGTGCTCGCCGCTTTGGGTGGGTTCGTGCTGCTGTTGCGGCTGGGAGCGGCGCAGCCGGGCTCTCAGGGGCTGTTCACCATGGTGTTCGCGCTGGCGGCCGTTCTCCTGGGCGGCACCGGCCTTCCGAGCCTTTCGAGCCTTCCGAGCCCTTTGAACGGCGCCGGCGCGGCGAGCACGGTGGCCGACGGGGGACGTGGGGGCGTCGCCGGCACCCTGCTCGCCGTGCTCATCCTGGCGATCGTGCAGGGTGAGCTCACCCTGCTGGCGGTCCCCACGTACGTCATCATGATCGTCCTGGGTGGCGTCGTGATCGCCGGTCTGGCCGTGTCCCGAGCGCTCGATGCCTTACGTCAGTGAAGCCCACGTCGGTGAAGCCCACGTCGGTGAAGCCCACGTCGGTGAAGCCCACGTCGGTGAAGCCCACGTCGGTGAAGCCCACGTCGGTGAAGCCCCACGTCGGTGAAGCCCCACGTCGGTGAAGCCCACGTCGGTGAAGCCCCACGTCGGTGAAGCCCACGTCGGTGAAGTCCCCGCGTCGGTGGGTCAGCCCAGTGACTTCTTCAGGAAGTCGACCTGGAGCAGCAGCAGGTTCTCCGCCACGACCTCCTGGGGCGTCATGTGCGTCACCCCGGAGAGCGGGAGCACGCTGTGCTGCCGGCCCGCCGCGAGCAGGGCGGACGACAGGCGCAGCGTGTGGGCGGCCACCACGTTGTCGTCGGCCAGGCCGTGGATCAGCAGCAGCGGGCGTTCGAGCTTGGACGCGTCCGCGAACAGCGAAGAGTTCTCGTACACCTCGGGCTGCTCGTCCGGATGGCCCAGGTATCGCTCGGTGTAGCACGTGTCGTACAGCCGCCAGTCGGTCACCGGTGCCCCCGCCACCGCCGCGTGGAACACGTCCGGTCGCCGCAGCACTGCCAGCGCGGCCAGGAAGCCGCCGAACGACCAGCCGCGAATGGCCACCCTCGTCAGGTCGAGATCGTCGGGATACTGCTCGGCCACCCCCTGCAGGGCGTCGATCTGGTCGTCGAGCGCGGGGGTCGCCAGGTCGTTCAGCACGGACCGCTCGAACTCGGGGCCCCGGCCAGGGGTGCCGCGCCCGTCCGCGACGATGACCGCGAAGCCCTGCTCGGCGAACCACTGGCTCTCCAGGAACGCGCCGCGCCGGTTGAGCACGCGCTGCGCGTGCGGCCCGCCGTACGGGTCCATGAGGACCGGCAGCCTCCCGGAGCCCTGCTCGTGCCACGAGGGCAGCACGACGGCGGTGGCCAGCTCGCGGCGGCCGGAACGGCCGAGCGAGACGCGCAGGTCGAGCCCGGGCCGCTCGGCGAACGACGGGATCGGCACCGCCATGCCGTCGCGCCGCACGACCGTGGTCGAGACGCCCTCGGCGTCGAGGCTCTGCTCGGTCAGGACGCCCACGCCGCCGGACATCCGCCCCGAGAACACCCCGGAGCGGGTCGAGACGGGCAGCAGCGAATGACCGTCCCACGTCCACAGGTGAACCTCGGTCGGATCGCCGCTCGCGCTGAACAGCACGCTGTCGTGATCGACGTCGAGCACCGCCCGCACCTGCAGCGTGGGCGGGGTGACCGCGCGGTCGCCCACGAAAAGCCGGTTGCCACCCTCCGAAGCGGCCACCCACACCAGCGACCCGTCGTCGAGGTGCGCGGGCACGCCGGACACGATGTCGACCCAGGCCGGATCGGTGTCCTCGCGCACCAGCGCGGTCGCGCCCGTCGCCGGATCGACCGTGAACAGCCGCATCGTGCGCTGGTCGCGCGTCAGGGTCACGATCGACAGCGCGTGGGAGTCCCAGGCCGCCGTTGTGAGGTATTCCTCCTCGTACGGCACCGCGACCCGCGACCCGTCGAGCCCCAGCACGAACAGCTCGGTGACCGCGTTGGGCGTGCCGGCGGCCGGATAGCGCTGGGCCGACGCGGGACGGTCGGGGTTGGCCGGGTCGGCGATGTGCCAGACGTGGACCGGGGCCTCGTCGGAGCGTTCGACCAGCAGCGCGTCGCCCGACGGCGCCCACCAGTAGCCGCGCATCCGGCTCATCTCCTCGGCGGCGATGAACTCGGCCAGCCCGTACGTCACGGTCTCCGACTCCGGCGTGGCCAGCGCGCGGTCCTCGCCGGACGCGAGGTCCTGGACGCGCAGCGCGCCGCCGGTGACGTACGCGACATGTCCCCCGTCCGGGGACAGACGGGGATCGATGACCGCGCCCGGCGTGTCCAGCCGGCGGGCCTGACCGGTCGCGAGGTCCACGACGTAGAGAGCGCCGGACAGGGCGAAGGAGGCCCGCGTGACGTCCGTGTCGGTGGCGTACGCGACCACGCCGCCCGCCGCCTCCCGGCTGCGCTCGCGCCTGGCCCGCTCCTCCGGCGGCAGGTTCTCCTCGTCGGCGTCGAGCGCGCGCGGGTCGACGACCAGGCGCTCGACGTGGGTGTCGGTGTCGAGCTCCCACAGGCACGTCACCGGATCGGTGCCCGATTTCGTACGGAGGAAGACCACCCGGCCGCCGTCCGGAGTGATCGTGAAGCTCCTGGGCACTCCGAGGGTGAACCGGCGGGTCCTGGCAGACAATCGCGGGAAGCTCTCGCTCATGCGCCCAATCCTGCCACCGCCGATGAGGAACCTGCGCAATGGCGTCCGGAGCCCGTCGGTACGCTCATCCCTATGACTGATCGACGGCTCCTCCTCGTACACGCCCATCCGGACGACGAGTCGATCGGCACCGGGGCGACCATGGCCAAGTACGCCGCCGAGGGAGCTCACGTCACGCTCGTGACCTGCACTCTCGGCGAGGAAGGCGAGGTCATTCCCGCCGATCTCGCCCACCTGGCCGCCGACCAGGACGACGCGCTCGGGCCGTACCGGATCGACGAGCTCGCCGCCGCCTGCCGGGCGCTCGGCGTCGAGGACCACCGCTTCCTGGGCGCGCCGGGCCGCTGGCGGGACTCGGGGATGATGGGGGTGGCGTCCAACGACCACCCGAAGGCGTTCTGGCGCGCCGACCTCGACGAGGCGGCGGGAGAGCTCGTCAAGGTCATCCGTGAGGTACGCCCGCAGGTCCTCGTCACGTACGACGACAACGGCTTCTACGGGCACCCCGACCACATCCAGGCGCACCGGGTTTCGCTCAGAGCGTTCGAGCTGGCCGCGAAACCGGACTTCGGCGAGGGCGAACCGTGGCAGATCGCGAAGTTCTACCACACGGCCCTCGCCCGATCCGTCATGCGGCGCACGACCGAGGCGCTGCGCGGGGCGGACGTCGGCTTCCTGGTGGAGGACGTGGAGGACATGCCGTTCGGCAACGCGGACGAGGACGTCACCACCGAGATCGACGCCCGCCCGTGGATCGGCGCCAAGATGGAGGCCATGCGGGCGCACGCCACGCAGATCGTCGTGGACGAACCGTGGTTCGCGCTGTCCAACAACATCGGCCAGGAGGTCCTGGGCGTGGAGCACTACCGGCTGGCCATCGGCGTGCCCGGACCCGCCGTGCCCGGCCCGCCCATCGAGGCGGGCGGTCTCGGCGAACCGCACACCCGCGAGAACGATCTCTTCGCGGGCATCCACTAACCTCGTGCGACATGGAACATCGCAGCCAGGCCGAGTCGGCGCTGGGCGGAGCGGCGTACGGCATGCTGTTCGTGCTCGGCGTCGTCATGGGGGTCGTGGGCGGCTTCACGCATGCGGTCCGGCAGATGGGGCCCGTGCCGATCGCGGCGGTCGTGTGGGTGCTGGCGTTGTTCGCGGTGTGCCTCGGGGCGGGCAAGCTGATGCGGGGCAAGCTCGGGGCTTTCATGACGGCGGTCGGATGGCTGCTGGTCACGATGCCGTTCACGCTGAAGCTGAGCGCCGGCGATCTGGTGATCGCGGATGGTCCGCCCGGGTACGTGTACCTGTACGGAGGGTTGACGGCCATTGTGGCGGCCTATCTGCTTTCGCCCTCGTCAGAGGGGGGATCGTGGCTCTTGCATGGGTACCCTCAGAAGAACTCTATGTAGCGGCATAAAGTAGCGTTCGTGCATTCCATCGAGCGGCCAGTGGACCCTGAGACTTACCGCAAGGTCGTCGGTCGCTTCGCCACCGGAGTCGCGATCGTCACCACCAGGCTGGACGATGTCGATCATGCGATGACGGTGAATTCGTTCACCTCTGTCTCCCTCGATCCGCTCCTCGTGCTGTTCTGCGCGGAGAAGGTGGCCCGGTTCCACGACGCGGTGCTGGAGGCGGGGGTGTGGGGGGTCTCCGTGCTGCCCGCCTCGATGGAGGACGCCTCGCGCTTCTTCGCCCACCGGGGCCGGCCGTTGAACGGGCAGCTCGCGCGGTGGCCGCATCACCTGGGGGAGTCGGGGGTGGCGTTGTTCGACGGGGCCATCGCGACGGTGGAGTGCGTGACGACGGCGGTGCACGACGGCGGGGACCACTCGATCGTGGTGGGCGAGGTGACGGCCCTGGACACGCCTTCGGACGGGGCGCCGCTTCTGTACCACGAAGGGCAGTACAAGACCCTCTGGCGGGCATGAGCCGGGCCAGGCGCGTGGCCTGGCCCGCTCACTTGCTCGCCTCCCGGCCGGCTACTGAGTGGTGGCGCTGGTCGATTCCGACGGCGTGGTGGTCGCAGTCGCCGTCGGAACGCTGGTGCCGGTCGGCGTCACCGTGTCCGGCGGGGTCTCGGAGGGGAGCTCCGGCTCCTCCGCCGGCGGCGGACAGGTGGGGATCCCCGGCGCGCTCTCCGTCGGTGTCACGGAGTCGGTCGGGCTCGTGGTGGATGTCTCGGTCGGGCCCGTGGTGGGGGGCGTGGTCGGGGTTTCGGTCGGAGTTCCGGTGGGAGTTTCGGTCGCGCTGTCAGTCAGGGTCGGGGTCGGCGTCGGCGGGTCGGTGACCGGCGGGGACTCCGTGCCCGTGGCGGTGGGTGTCACCGTGTCCGTCGGCCCGGTCGTCGGCGGAGGGGTCTCCGTCGGAACGGTCGTCGGCGGCGGCAGGGTCTCCGTCGGCTCGACGCTCGGCTCGATGCTCGGCCGGCAGGTGAACGTCACCGTCTGCGTGACCGTCGGCCCCGGCTCGGTGACCGTGACCTGCTCCTTCACCGTCACCGTCGGGAGGGGCGTCATGGTGACCGCCGGTTTGCCCTTTTTCTTGTATGTGCCCCGGCCGAGCCGCTCCGTGGACTCTCCCGAGCCCTCGGTCACCGGGAAGTCGACGCTGGTCGTCTTGCAGGATCTGCCCTTGCAGACCCGCTGCTTGATCGAGAAGAGAGCAGCTTGCGCGTCTGTGATCGATACATTCAGGTAGGAGACGCCTCGCCTCTTGACTACCTTCGTCGTGGCGGTGTACTCCCCGATCGTGGGAGTCTCCGTGGGTGCCGGACTCGTGGTCGGGACGGTGGTTAACGCCACGTTTGCGCCTAGAGCGCCTAGTCGGTTGTCAGTGGATCGTAGGGGATCGGTCGCTGACGTCTGGGTGATCGCCACTCCGCCGGCTCCTGCCAGTGCGACGGTGCCGAGCAGCGCGCCCAGGATGGAGAATCTCATAATCCTGCTCTTGTGGGAGATTTCAGGACGGGGATCATTATTCCGACTTGTCAAGATTGGTCAAGACTGAGACGCATGGACAGGCGCTTCCGGTTCCGGCGGGTGGCGAACTACGTGAACCTCGCCACACCGCTCGGTCTGCTGATCTCGATCATCGGTGGCGCGACCAGGAACCCCGGCCCCGACGGGCTCATCCTGGCCTTCGGCTACCGCTACCGCTTCCCCATCGCGGGGGCGTTCACCGTGGGAAACGTCGTCCTGACCAGGTGGGACGCGCTCCCCGATCGACTCGTCCGCCACGAGGGCCGGCACGCCACCCAGTGGGCCTGGTGCGTCGGCCTCCCCATGCTGCCGCTCTATCTGCTGTCGATGCTCGTGTCGGTGATGGTCTGCGGCAACCAGGCCACGTACAACCTCTTCGAGCGCCTGGCCGACCTGGAGGACGGCGGCTACCCCCGCGCCCGGCTGTGGTGGCGACGGCGGAGCGGCGGCGAGTGAGACCGGGGCGCGTGAGGCGGGGGCGCTTGCCCTCCGGGGTCAGCGGGTGCCCTCCGGGGTCAGCGGGGCGCTCCCTGCGGTGCGGGAGCGCGTCTTGACGAGCCCTTCAGGCCGCCCAGCATGAGCGAGGCGATGGCCAGGCCGGAGATGGCGCCGGCGCAGAGGACGGAGGCGGTGGAGGGGGACACGGGCTCGATGCCCGCCAGTGCCAGGGCCGAGACGGCGGTGGCGGTGGCCACGTAGAGCCAGGTGGCCAGGCGGATCCAGCGGACGCGGGAGCCCTCGGAAGGCAGCGTGCGGGACAGCAGCCAGGACAGGGCCGGCAGCAGGAGGACGCCGTGCATGAAGATCGCGTGCGCGGGTTTCAGGGCCGTGGCCACCGTGTACGCGAGCTGCTGGTTTCCCGTCACCACCTCGACGACGCCACGGGCGATCATGACGGCGCCGAACGCCATGGCGGCGAGGAGCGTGGCGAAGCCCGCGCGGACGGCCAGGCGCATGCTCGGGGCGAGGTCCGGATCGGGACGGAACGCGGCGATCGTCATGACGATCCCGATGGCGACGAGGACGCCGCCGCCTGCCGCCAGGGTCCTCGCGACGGCCGTGTCGAAGGCGGTCTCCATGTTGAAGTGGGACGGGACGCCTCGCCAGGCCTGGAGGGTGATCAGGGCCACCTCCAGCGCGGACGCCACCGCGAAGGCGCCGACCACGAGCGGGCGGGCGCGGAGCCGGACGAACTGGGAGACCCAGGTGAGGGTCAGCACGCTCAGCCCGAACGACACGCCGAACGTGAACGGCTTGCGCCACGACACCGCGCCTTCCCACGGCCCGCCGTCCACGACGAACACGCCCAGGTGAACCAGGCCCGCGAGCACCAGCAGGACTCCGATGAGGTACCAGAGGCGATTCATGCCGCCATGGTGGCAAGGCGGCGGGGGCCGGCGCGTCGGCCCGGGGTTTGGATCGCCTCTACAACCCTGGTCGTACGACCCGGGCGGTCAGGGGGTGAGCTTGAGGGTGTGGACGGCCGCCTTCTTGATCGACTCGGGCTTCGCGTACATCGGCAGCAGGTCGCCCTTGGCCCAGGCCTCCGCCTGATCCCAGTAGTTGTCGTGGAAGGCGTGTCCGGAGGCGCCCGTCAGGTTGATCCATCGGGACTTGTCCGTGTCCGACAGGTCGACGATCATGCGCATCGACGGGACGGCGGTGATCTCGTACCCCTTCTGGACGTTCCACCCCGTGGCGTTCACGGCGTCCTTGCCCCCCGCCACGGCCAGCGGCCCGCGGTTGAACAGGGCCTCCACCGGAGCTATCCCCGAGGTCCCCAGCGAGCCGTTGACCAGCTTCAACTGGTGCAGGTCGCCCCAGCGCCAGGACTTGACCTCGGGCCCGAGCCGGTCCGACAGCTCCTGGTACGCCGAGGCGAGCGCCTGGCGGAGGATGTCGTCGCGGGTCTCCTTGATGTTCTTGGTGGTCACGTCGTCCCAGAAGGGGTCGTCAGGAGCGTCCAGCAGGCGTCTGACGACCTCGTACCAGCGGTCCCCTCCGGCCGGCCGCGCCGCCTCCGGCAGGTCGTCGTCGAACGTCAGCGTGAGCACCTGCCGCCACACCGCGTTGAAGTAGGCGGCGGCGGTGGAGTCGAGGCCCTGCATGCGGTCCCACGTCTTCAGCAACTGCCTGGCCTCGCCGCTGGGCCCTGCCAGGTCCACCCGCATCAGGGCCGGGATCAGCGTCTCGGCGAAGCCGTTGTACGTGTCCTGCTGGATCGCCGACATGGTCGCCGCGTCGATCGGCCCCTTCTTGAGCGCTTCCTTGATGCGGTCGCGGATGCGTTCGGAGCGGTAGCCGTGCGCCCAGTCCTTGGTCAGCAGGGGTTTGTACCGCTTGGGGTCGATGACGGCGTTGTTGGCCGTGACGATGAACCCGTCGGCCGGGTTCTCCACCGAAGGTAACTGGTCGTACGGGATGGGGGCCGTCAACCAGTCGTACTCGCCCGTCCATCCCGGGACGGGCCACGTGCCGTCACCTTTGGCCCGCACGGGGATGCGCCCGGGAGCCTGGTAGCCGATCCTGCCCGTGGTGTCGGCGTAGATCAGGTTCTGGGACGGCACGTCGAACAGCGCCGCCGCCGCCCTGAACTCCTGCCAGTCGCCCGCCTTGTTCAGCGCGAAGACGGCGTCGGCCGTCCGGCCCGGCGTCAGCGCGGTCCACTGCAGCGCCACCGCGTTGGCCTCGCCGCTGGGTTTGGCGCTGCCGATGACGTCGTTGATCAGCGGCCCGTGCCGGGTGCTCCTGACCGTGATCGTGACCGGGGCGCCGCCCGCGACCTTGATCTGTTCCTTCCTGGTCTCCAGCTTCACCTGCTGGCCCTTGTACAGGTACGTGTCGCCCTGCACCTGCTCCAGGAAGAGGTCGGCCACGTCGGGGCCCAGGTTGGTGAAGCCCCACGCGATCTTGTCGGTGCGCCCGATGACCACACCCGGCACACCCGAGAACGTGAACCCGGTCACGTCGTACGGGCACGCCTCCGTGATCTTCCTGCAGTGCAGCCCCGCCTGGTACCAGACGGAGGGCATCTGCGGCGACAGGTGCGGGTCGTTGGCCAGCAGCGGCTTGCCGCTCTTGGTGTACTCGCCGGAGACCACCCACGAGTTGGACCCGATGCCCTCGCGGTCCTCCGTGCCCATCGTGCTCGGTACGGCGTCCAGGGTCTTGGCGGCCTGGGCGATCGCGCGGTCGGCGCGCTGCTGGGGCTCGGCGTGCTGGTTGAAGCGCCCCTGGTCGATGGTGCCCTCGGTGACGATCGGGCTGTGGCGGTCATACGGGTAGCCGGGGTAGAGCTGCTCGACGCGCTCCTTGGGCAGCTTGGTCAGCGCCAGCGCCCGGTCGATCTCGTCCTCCATGTTGGAGCGCAGGTCCCAGGCCATGGCCTTCAGCCAGGCCACGGAGTCGGCCGCGGTCCACTTCTCCGGCTGGTAACCGCCGTTCTGGATCTTCAGGATGGAGTATTCGAGGCTGCGGTCGGAGGCGTTCGGGTTGGCGCTGAGCCAGGCGTTCACGCCTCTCGCGTACGCGTCCAGGTAGTCCCGGGTGTCCTGGGCCAGGTCGGGGAGCTCCTCCTCGGCGACCTTGCGCCAGCCCATGGTCCTGATGGCCTTGTCGTTCTCGACGGTGGCCTTGCCGTAGAGCTCCGAGAGGCGGCCGGAGGTCAGGTGGCGGCGGAAGTCCATCTCGTAGAAGCGGTCCTGGGCGTGGACGAACCCTTGAGCCATGAACAGGTCCGCGGCGGTGTCGGCGTAGATGTGCGGGATTCCGTATTTATCCCGATAAATCTCCACATTCCCGGTTAGGCCTGGCAGCCGCAGCGACCCGTCCACCTGCGGGAACGACTTCCGCACCGTGTAGACGAGGACCCCTGCCAGCACCAGGACCAGCGCGAGCACTACGGACAGCACCCGAGCGAACCACCGCAACGGCCGCGGCATCCACGCGTAGGGCCTCACCGACACCTCCATCTCCGCCGAACTGGCATCAAGTCTGTCAGCCCGAGATCACTCCTCCGGCCGCCTTCCGCAACCCTGGGAGGAGGACTTGAGGGGCCTGGTTACGGGCGATCACCCCTCCCTCACTCGCCGCGTCCGCCAAGCAGAGGGCGACCCCGGTGCTCCCTCGTGAGAGTGAGTGAGAAATCGATCGCACCGGCGATCCGCGACGGCGGCGCTGATCGACAGGATGGGCGCATTCCACCTGCGCCCCTCTCACTTGGAGATGCTCCGATGAAGCTGTCAGCCGCCTGTCTCGCCCTCGCCACCCTCCTCGTGGCGACGCCCGCTCAAGCGGCCGCCACCACCCCGGCCCCCTCGACCCCGGCCCCCACCACCTCGGCCCCCACGCCGGGTGCCTGCCCGCCACCGGCCGTGGTCCGGCCCGATCCCGCCGCGCCGGTCCCTCCCGTCAACGCCACCGCGCTGGAGCAGTCCATCAAGGACCTGCCCGCGGCCGACGCCACCGCCGCGATCGTCCGGGTGGGCGGTACGAAGGGCTCGTGGCAGGGCGTCACCGGCGTGGCCGACATCACCACCCGGCGCCAGGCCTCCGCGCACGTACGCTTCCGTGCGGGCAGCGTGACCAAGATGTTCACCACCGCGGTCGTGCTGCAGCTCGTGGCCGAGGGCAAGGTCTCACTCGACGGAACCGTCCAGGACTACCTGCCCGGCCTGCTGCCCGACGCCTACCCCGAGGTCCGCGTCGGTCAGCTGCTCAACCACACCAGCGGGCTGCCCGCACCCGAGCTGCCCGGCACGTTCGACTGGGTCTACCGGACCCGGTTCAAGACCTGGACGCCTGAGGAGTACGTCGGGCTGGCCGTTCGCAACCCGATCGAGTTCGCGCCCGGCACCAGGCAGCACTACCTCAACACCAACACGTTCGTGGCGGGCATGCTGATCGAGAAGATCACCGGACGTTCGTACGAGCGCGAGGTCACGTCCAGGATCCTGCGCCCGCTCGGCATGCGGGACAGCTACCTGCCCGGCACCTCGCCCCGCATCCGCGGCCCGCACCACAAGGGCTACCAGTCCGTGCCAGCGGGCTTCGACGGCGCCATCGCCTACGGCGCGGGCCACGTGGTCGACATGACCGAGACCAGCGTCACCTCGACCTGGGCCTCGGGCGATCTCATCTCCACCGCCGCGGACCTGGAGAAGTTCGTCAAGGCGCTGTTCTCGGGGAAGGTCGTGCCGGCCGCGCAACTGGAGCCGATGTTCACGGTCCCGGACGTGACGATGTTCGACAAATGCGGCAACCAGCCGGCCGTCTACACCTCGGGCATGACGCGGCTCGTGCTGCCGGGCGGGATCGTCGCCTACGGCAAGACCGGCGCGCGGTACGGCTACGCCGCCGGCGTCGGCGCGACCCGTGACCTGAGCCGGGTCCTCGTCTACTCGGTCAACTCCACCGACGCCAAGGCATCGGGCCAGAACGACAGAACGCTGCGCATCGCCCTGGCCGCCTTCTCCCGATGAGCCGCCGGTGCAGGGCGCATCGTGCCCGAGCGGGATCACCGCGTCGGGTGTCGCCGCTCCCTGCCGGCCGACCGTTGTGGGGGTCAGGTCCAGGTCTGGCCGTCTGGGGTGTCCGCGACGCGTACCCCCATCTCCGCCAGCTCCTCCCGCAGCCGGTCCGCCTCCTCCCAGTCCCGGGCCTCCCGCGCCCGGTCCCGCGCCTCCAGGAGCTCCCCGGCCCCGGGAGGCAGCACCCGCGCCTTGCCGATCTCCGTCGAGAGGTCGAGCCCCAGCACCTGGTCCAGATGCAGGAACGTCTCGAACTTGGCCCCGGGCGCGACGGACTCGTCGCGTTCCAGGTCCCGGAGGATGCGCAGCGCGGACGGCGTGTCCAGGTCGTCGGAGAAGGCGGCCTCCACCCGTTCCGCGTAGTCCGCGGCCATCGGCGCGCTGGGCGACTCCGACCATTCGGCCACCCGGGCGCGCCACCGCCGCACCGTGCGGTCGGCGGCTCGCAGGGTGTCCCAGGTCAGGTTCAGCTGCTGCCGGTAGCGGTGCTCCAGGAACGCCATGCGTACGGCGAGCGGGTCGAGCCCGGCCGCGGCCACGTCCGACAGCAGCACCACGTTCCCCGTGGACTTGGCCATCTTGCGGCCGTCGAACAGCAGGTGCTCCCCGTGCACCCAGTGCCGCACCACCTCGTGCCCGGTCGCCGAGTTGGACTGGGCCCGCTCGTCCTCGTGGTGCGGGAAACGAAGGTCGATCCCGCCGACGTGGATCTCGAAGCTGGAGCCGAGGAAGCGGAGCGACATGGCCGAGCACTCCACGTGCCACCCGGGGAAGCCGCGGCCCCAGGGCGAGTCCCACGTGAGGTCTCCCGAGGAGGGCTTCCACAGGGCCCAGTCGGCGTGGAAGCGCTTGCGCGGGTCGACGGCGTCGATGCGGTGGGCTGGCTTGAGCGAATCCAGACGATTTCCCGAAATTTCGCCGTAAGTGGGGAAGGTTTGGACGTCGAAGAACACCGACCCGTCCGGCACCTCGTACGCGTGCCCCCGCTCGATCAGCTTGGCGATCAGCTCGATCATCAGGTCGACGGTCTCGCTCGCCCGGGGCGTGTGCTCCGGCGGGCGGAGGTTGAGCGTCGACGTGTCGTTCCTGAAGGCGTCCTCGTAGAAGCGGGCGAGCTCGCCCACCGAGCGCCCCTCCGCCCGCGCCTGCTCCAGGACCTTGTCGGAGCCGGCGTCGGTCAGGTGGCCGACGTCGGTGATGTTCTGGCAGGCCAGCACGCGTACCCGCCGCCGTTCGAGCACCCGCCTGATCAGGTCGGACAGCAGGTACGTACGGAGGTTGCCCACGTGGGCGTGGCGGTAGACGGTCGGCCCGCACGTGTACATGCGCACCGCCCGCCCCGCGACGATCTCCTCGACCTGCCGGGCACGCGTGTCGTAGATCCGGAGCATCCTCCGAGCCTAGCCGCGTCAGCCCCCCAGGAAGCCGAGGATGTCCCGGTCGCCGCGCTCGCGCAGCCTGCCCAGCACGTCCTCGCGCCCGGCCGTGTCGGGCATCCCGATCCTGGCCCCGATCAGCCGCAGCCCCTCAAGCTCCGAGCTGACGGGGGCGGTGTAGCCGATGAGATAGAGGGCGCGGTTCACGGGCGGCATCCCGACGGGCGCGGCAGGCAGGTAGCGGGTCAGCAGCTCGCCCCCGTCCGACACGGTCAGGAACACGTGATCGCCCTCGCTCGCCTTGAAGTCGGCCAGCACGTTGCGGATCGACCCCATGGTCGGCTGGTTGTGCCAGCTGATCACCACGTCCCCGGACGGGGTGGAAGCGGTGAGCTGCCCGCCCGGCGCCATCCCCAGGTACGCCGCGAAACCTGTGGGCAGCGGTGAACCGGACCCGCGCAGGTGCTCGGCGTTGACGTCCACCCGGTGCCACCAGCGGCCGTCGCGGGAGCGGAAGCTGCGCCGCGTCTCCGACACGTCCTTGCGCGGCTGGTACGGCTCCGCCTCCCCGGTCGGCGAGGTGCCGGCCACCCGGATCCAGCCCCGCTGCGTCCGCTCGAAGCCCGGCCCGCCCGAGTACGCCCGCACCGAGCTCTCGCTGACGTCGTACTTGGCGGTCAGGTTGGTGACGATCGTGCTCACCGAGGCCTCGCCGCCGGCCCGCTCGATCTCCCTGGCGATCATCTCCCTGATCCCCAGGTACTCGTCGCCGCCCCATCGCGTGAGGCCGTACTTGTTGCGGTCGACCCGGCGGAAGCGTTCGTCGGCGGTGAGCTGGTTGCGGATGCCGACCAGGCTGTAGTCCTCGCCGATGCGCTCCTGGATCTCCTCGGGCGACAGCGGCGCGCCCGCCACCGCCAGCACCGCCTCGGCCTTCTCGTTGATGCTGCGCGGCCACGGCACGACGTGCTGGCCCAGCACGCGCAGCTGCGGCACCGCCAGGATCCACCGCTCGGCCACGTCCTCGCGCACGCCGAGCTGGGTGACCATGGTCACCGCCTCGCCGAGCGGCCGCGGCCCGTCGGCGAACAGCTGCCGCGTCTTCTCCCGGAGCTCGTCGGCCCCGCCCGCCACGAGCCACCCGTCGGACTGCTCGTAGCCGGTCAGCAGCGTACGCACGAACCGCCACGCCGGGATCCCCAGCGAGCGCAGCTCGGCCCGGTGCCACGGCACGGCGGCCTGCAGGTCGTCGGCCGGGACCGCGGAGCCGAGCCGGCCGCGCAGCCAGGAGACGTGCGCGACGAGGGCCGACGCGTCCGGCTTGCCGAGCCAGGCCTCCACGTGGTCGCGCAGGTCGCGTTCGATCTGCCGGATCCGCTCCCGCGTGACCGAGAAACGCTGGGCCAGCTCGTCCAGCGTGGCCCGCTGCGCGGCGTAGAGCCGGTCGCGGGCGATGGCCCGCTGCCGGTCGTCCAGCGCCCCGAACAGGTCGTCGATCAACTCGGGCAGCGGCCTGTCCGGCCTGGACGGCGCGGGCGCGGCCTCGGGCGCCGGTTCGAGCAGCCGCTCGAACACGCCGGTGAACAGCTTCTGCACCACGTCCTTGCCCAGCGTCTCCGGCGTCCGCTCGGCCTCGGCGGGGTCGGAGAAACGCAGCAACGGGAGGATGTCGCCGACCATCAGATGACCCCAGCAGGCCACGGCGAGGTCGGCCAGGCGGCCGGCCACGGCCTGCGTCCCGACCATGGCGCACGCGCGATCGAGGGGGATCGCCTGCCACCAGGCCTCGGGCAGCTGTGGCTCCTCCACGATCGGCGCGATCTGACCAGGGGAGGTCCATCGCAGGGGTGGCGCGAGGTCGCTCAGGCTGAGGTTCATTGACGTCCAACCGGCAAAGGGAAGATATATCCGCAGTTCAGACTATGTGATTAGAGTGACAAAAACGGGCTGCCTCTTCCGGAATGGGAGATATAGAGCATCGCACGAGCCCGCGTGCAGGCGACGAACAGTATGCTCCGTTCACGTTGCAGGGCACGAGCCCGAGCGTCGGGTTCCTCGGGCGGCGGCTCGGGCACCACGCCCTCCGCCACGCCGATGAGCGCCACCCGCTCGAATTCCAGCCCCTTGAGATGTTGGAACGTCGAGGCCCGTACGTCCAGCCCGTCCAGCGCCCGCCTGGCATCCCGCACGAGCCGCGGATTGCGCGCGCCGACGGCGATCTCGTCCGCGGGCACGCCGTCCGCCAGCCACGACTCGACCGTGCTCCGCAGTCCGGCCAGCTCCGACTCCGGCGTCTCGTACGCCCTCACGATGGGCCGGTCGCCGTTACGCGTCGAGCGGAAGCCGTACATATTGGTCGTGCCCTTGACCAGGCCGCTGGCCGGGCCGCCGCGCAGCCGTATCACGAAGGACAGCAGCTCCTGGGGCATCCGGTAGGAGTGCCGCAGCGTGTGCTGGACGGCGGGGATGCCGACCGCGCCGAGCGCCACCCGCGTGTCGGTGATCCGCTGGTGCGGGTCGCCGACCACGAACAGGTCGTCGCGAGCCCGCGGCACCGCCGCGCGCAGCAGCCGCCACTGCGACGGGCTGATGTCCTGCGCCTCGTCCACGACGATGTGACGGTACGGCTTGCGCCCCGGGTCCACGTCGTCGAGCAGGTCGCCCGTCGCCAGGGAGAGCAGCCGGAGCGCCTCGTCCGTGAGCTGGGCCAGCGTCCGCGCCCCCGGGCCGACCAGCGCGGGGCGGCGGCCCTCGACGTCGGCCACGATGCGCAGGGCCAGGCGTTCGGTGTTGCCGACCTCGACCCGCTTGCGGACCACCTCGTCCTCGATCAGCAGGTCCAGCTTCGCCGACAGGTCCTCGGCCAGCGCCTGGGAGAACGTCACGAGCAGCACGGGCCCCGACCCGTGCGCGGCCAGGTGAGCGGCCCGCTGGAGGGCGACGACCGTCTTGCCGGTGCCCGCCCCGCCCACGACCAGCACCGGCTGCTCGAAACGGGCGGCCCTGGCCAGCCGGTGCTGCGGCGGGTCGAGAAATGTGCACCAGGCAGGCAGCCCGAGCACCCGGTCCAGCTCCACCTTGTCCGCGACGAACGCCGCCCGGTCGGGGCTGCGGCGCAGCGCCGCGTGCAGGTCCTCGGGGTCGATCGGCCCGGTGTCCTCGTCGGAGGCGCGCCAGGCGTCCAGCTCCCGCCACGCCTCGGCGAGCGTGCCGCCGCGGGCCAGCACGGCGAGCGGGACGTGCTGGGTCGGCGGGAGCAGGGGTTCGAGCGCGGCCACGTCGGCCTCGGTCGTGATCAGCCTGAACAGCGGCAGCGCGTGCACGTCGAGGCCGAGCCCCATCAGGTCGCCGTCGCAGATCGGGTCGTACAGTCCGGACGACCTGGCCGATCGGCGTAACGCGGGCTCGACGCGTTCGAGCGCCTCGGCGTCCCACTCCTCGACCACGCCGATCACGGGGTTGACCCCGAACCTGAAGCGTCGCGCGTACGACCAGGCCTCGGGGTCGGGCAGCACCGTACGCAGCCAGTACACGTCCCGCTGCCGCACCACCACCCCGCGATGGCCCTCGGCCAGCCGCAGCGTCGCGACCCGCGGATCCCGGCAGCCCCTGACCCGCTGGGGGTGCGGGGCGCCGGCCACGTTCAGCAGGAACCGGCGCAGCGCGACAACGGCGTCCCTGCGCACCGGCTGAGCCAGTGCGCCGAGCTCCCTGGGAAACTCAGGGCCGATCGCGAGCCGCGGCACCGGCTCAGTCCAGGAGGGCGAGCAGGTCGCGGTCCCCGCGTTCGCGGAGCCTGGTGAGCAGGTCAGGGAGCGCGACCGGTCCCGTCATGCCGATCCTGGTGGCGATCACCCTGGCCGCCTGATCTCGGGTGCCGCCCGGGGCCGTGTAACCGACCAGCCGGAGCGCCTTGGTGATCTTCTCGGCGCCCTGTGCGGCGACCGGGAGGTGCCTGGCCCTGAGCACGCCCTCGTCCGACAGCGTCAGGAACAGGTGCCCGCCCTCTCGCGCGCCCACGTCCACCAGGAGGCGTTCGATGGATTCGAGCACCGGCTTGCCGTGCCACGTCATGGTCAGCTCGCCCGCGGCGCTCCTGACCGTCCGGCTCTCGCCGGGGGACAGGCCCAGGTACGAGGCGAACCCCGTCGGCAGCGTGCACTCGCCGCCGGCCAGCTGCTCGGCCGTCACGTCGATGCGCAGCCACCAGCGTCCGTCGGGCTGCCTGAAGCAGCGCCTGGTCTGTGAGACGTCCTTCAGCGGCTGGTACGGCTTGTGCTCCCCGGAGTCGCCGTTGGCCTCCTCCACCTGCGAGGGGGCCGGGGCGAACGCCTGGAACTGCGGCGGGCCCGGGGGAGGGGACGGCGGCATCTGGGGCGAGCCGAACGCCGACTGCGGCTGCAACTGGGGCTGCGGCTGGGGGGACAGCGTCGCCAGCACGAACTGCCAGGCCGGGACCTCCAGAGCGCGGATCTCCACGTTGTGCCATTCGGCCGCGCCGATGAGCTGCTCCTTGTGGGCGGCCGGGCCCAGGGTCCTGCGCAGCTCCTCCAGATGGGCCCGGTACGGGGCCGCCTCCTCGCTCGACAGCCAGTGGTCGAGGCGGGTACGGAGCTCGTCCTCGGTGGCGGAGATCTCGGCCGGGGGGACGGCGAAGAGCTTGGCCAGCTGGTCCACGGCGGAGGGCTCGTCGGTGAAGACGCGGTTCTGGGCCACGGCCCAGCTCTTGTCGTCGAGCCCGGCGAACGCGGCCTCGATGAGGTCCGGCAGCGGCTGCCTCTGCGACGGGGCGGGCTCCTGCTCGGCGGCGATCGCCTGGGCGGGCTCCGGCTCGGGCGCCTCCTGGGCGGCCGGCTCGGGAGCGGGCTCGGGGGCGGGCTCCTCGGCGGCGTCGAGCACGGACTGTGGTTCGGACTGCGGCTCGGGCTGTGGTTCGGGCTGCGACTCGGGGGCGGGCGCCTCGTCGGCGGCCGGCACCGGCTCAGCGCCCTCGGCCGCGCCCTGCTCCGAAATGACGCCCTCGGGCTCGCTCTCATGCGAAGCGACGGCCTCGGGCGCCTCCTCATGCGAGGCGGCCTCGGGCTCGTCCTCCTGAGGAGCGGCATCCTCGGGCGCGCCTTCATGCGAAGCGGCGACCTCGGAGACGTCCTCGGAGGCGTCCTCCTGGGGAGCGGCGGCCTCGGGCTCGTCCTCGTGAGCTGCGGCGTCCTCCGGCGTGACGGCCTGGGGCTCGTCCTCCTGGGGAGCGGCGTCCTCAGGCGTTCCCTCGTGGGACGCCACGGCCTCCTCGTCCGCCGGGCGCTCGGCCTCGGCGGGCTCGGGAGCGGCCGCGTCCTCCTCGGGCTCGGGGTCGTCGATGACGGACCCGGCGGGGACGAAGTGGGCGACGGGCTCGGGGTCGTCGTCGATCACCGACCCGACGGCGGCGAACCGGACCACGGGGTCGGGCTCCTCGACCGGCTCGGGGGCCGGCTCCTCGGCCACGGGCTCCGGCTCGGCCGCGCCCCTCCCCGGCTCCCCGGCGGAGCGCGACGACGGCCCCTCAGGCGAGGGTGCCTCAGGCGAGGGGCCGTCAGACGCCGGCCCCTCGGCGGCATGCGACGACGGCGCGTCGGCGGGGACGAGCGCGGGCTCGGCCACCGCGGCGGGCG
>NZ_JBSFTC010000036.1:0-63258 GCF_053590415.1 Nonomuraea sp. NPDC003201 | reverse complement strand
CGCCATCTGACGGGGCCCGCGCCCCACCCGTTCGCCTCTCCCGCGTCCGGCGTCGCCGCCGCGCTCGGCCTCGACGACCCGCCGGCACGGACGCTGGAGCTGCTCCTGCCGGGCTCGGCCAAGGAGCCGCTGCCCTCGCCGGAGACCGGCCGGCTCGCGGAGACGACCCGGCCGCGGCTGCGCCTCTGGCAGGTGCCCGCCGTGGTGCCGCCCGCCTCGGAGGCCCTGCACGTGCTGGACGGGCGCACCGGGACCGCGACCATGCGCCACTGGGCCGCCGTGGCGGCCTTCGCCCGCGACCTCGTACGCCGGGGCCGGGTCATCCCGCAGTTCGTCCCTTCCTCTGCGGGTGGCCGTGAGCCCGAGGACGCGATGGCCATGTGGGCCGTGCCGGAGGCCGACGCGCGGGCCGTGTGGCGGCCGGTGGTGACCGGGGCCGACGCCGGCTACTTCCGGGAGCTGGCGCTGGCCATGCCGCCCGCGTGCCGTACCTCCCAGGTCGAGCGGCCGTCCGCCGGCGTCCTGCTCGACGCCCTGGAGACCTTCGCCGACGCCCTCGTCCGCCAGACCCTCACCGAGCCGTTGGTCGCCCGGCCCAGGACCCTTCACGAACGCTGGCTGGCCGCCCTGACCGGCGCCGCGCCGCAGTGCCCCGACGTGCCCGGCCTGCGCGAGGAGCTGGAGCGGTGGCACGAGAGCGTCGCGTCGGCCGAGGGAGCGACCCGGGTGTGCTTCCGGCTGCTGGAGCCCGCCGACACCGAGGACTGGCGGGTCGAGCTGGCGCTGCAGGCCGCCGACGACCCCAGCCTGTACGTCCCCGCGGCCCACGTCTGGACCGGCGAGACGGTGACGGGGCTGCCCGGCAGGCCCGAACGCGACCTGCTGGCCGGGCTCGGCCGGGCCGTCCGGCTCTACCCGGAGCTCGACCGCGCCCTGCGCGGGCCCACGCCGAGCGAGCTGGCGCTGGACACGGCCGGCGCGTTCGGGTTCCTGCGGCAGGCCGCGCCCCTGCTGCAGGCGGCCGGGTTCGGGGTGCAGCTGCCCCGGTGGGCCGGGCGTACGAGGCTGGGGCTGAAGCTGACCACCAGGGCCAAGGCGCAGACGGCGGCCACCGGGCAGGGGTTCGGCATGCGGGAGCTGGTCGACTTCCGCATCGACCTGGCGGTGGGCGACGAGACGATCAGCGAGGCGGAGCTGGCCGAGCTGGCCCGGCTGAAGGTGCCGCTGGTCCGGGTGCGCGGCCAGTGGGTGGAGCTGGACGACCGGCAGCTCAAGGCCGCGCTCAGGGCCGTGGAGGGCGCCCGTACGGGGGAGGCGAGCGCCGCCGACCTCCTGCGCCACGTGGTGCAGGAGGACGACGCCGAGCTGCCGCTGCTGGAGATCGACGCCGACGGCGTGCTCGGCGACCTGCTGTCCGGCCAGGCCGAGCGGCGGCTGACGCCCATCGCGACGCCCGCGGGGCTGGACGCCACGCTCAGGCCCTACCAGGAGCGCGGCCTGGCGTGGCTCAGCTTCCTGTCGGAGCTGGGCCTGGGCGGCGTCCTGGCCGACGACATGGGGCTGGGCAAGACGATCACCACGCTGGCCCTGCTCGTCCACGAGCGGGCCGGTGCGCCCACGCTGCTCGTCTGCCCGATGTCCCTGGTCGGCAACTGGCAGCGGGAGGCCGCCAGGTTCGCGCCCGGCCTGCGCGTCTACGTGCACCACGGCAGCGGGCGCGACGCGGCGCTGATCCCCGGCGCCGATCTCGTGATCACCACGTACGGCACCGCCCAGCGCGACCTCGAGACGCTCAAGCGGCACGAGTGGCGCAGGGTCGTGTGCGACGAGGCGCAGGCGATCAAGAACAGCGGCACGCTCCAGGCCCAGGCCGTGCGCTCGATCCCCGCGGGCGGCCGGCTCGCCCTCACGGGCACCCCGGTCGAGAACCACCTGGCCGAGCTCTGGTCGATCATGGAGTTCGCCAACCCGGGGCTGCTGGGGCCGCGCTCGCGGTTCAGGACCCGCTTCCAGGAGCCCATCGAGGCCCAGCAGGACGAGCAGGCCGCGCGGGCGCTGAAGCGGGCGACGGGGCCGTTCATCCTGCGCCGCGTCAAGACCGACAAGTCGATCATCTCGGACCTGCCGGAGAAGCTGGAGGTCAAGGAGTGGTGCCCGCTCACCACGGAGCAGGCCACGCTCTACCAGGCCGTCGTGGACGACATGCTGGCCAAGATCGACGACAGCGAGGGCATCGAGCGGCGCGGCCTGGTCCTGGCCACCATGGCCAAGCTGAAGCAGGTCTGCAACCACCCGGCCCACCTGCTCAAGGACGGCTCCCGCCTGGCGGGCCGGTCCGGCAAGCTCACCCGGCTGGAGCAGCTGTCCGAAGAAATCCTGGCCGAAGGCGAAAAGGCCCTGCTTTTCACGCAATATGCCGAGTTCGGCACCATGCTGCAGCCGTACCTCGCCCAGCGGCTCGACACCACGGTCCTGTGGCTGCACGGCGGCCTGCCGAAGAAGACCCGCGACCGCCTGGTGGACCGGTTCCAGAACGACGAGGAGCCGATGCTGTTCGTGCTGTCGCTCAAGGCGGCCGGGGTCGGGCTCAACCTGACCGCCGCCAACCACGTCGTCCACGTGGACCGCTGGTGGAACCCGGCCGTCGAGGACCAGGCCACCGACCGGGCCTTCCGCATCGGGCAGCGCAAGAACGTGCAGGTGCGCAAGCTCATCTGCGCGGGCACCCTTGAAGAGCGCGTCGACCAGATGATCGAGCGCAAGAAGGCCCTGGCCGAGCGGGTGGTCGGCACCGGGGAGGACTGGCTGACGGACCTGTCCACGGAGGAGCTGCGCGAGGTGTTCAGGCTCACGGCGGAGGGGGTGGGCGGATAGTGCCGGACTGGTTCCAGGCCACCAGGCCGATCAAGGTCGAGGGCGGCATCAGGGCCCGCACCCAGCGCGGGACCATCGGCTCCACGTGGTGGTCCAGGCGTTTCATCGACATCCTGGAGCGCGTCTGCGACAAGGGCCGGCTCTCGCGGGGCCGCGCCTACGCGCGCCAGGGCCAGGTCCTGTCGATCGACCTGTCCCCCGGCGAGGTCAGGGCCGCCGTCCAGGGCTCGCGGCGGGAGCCGTACGCGATCGTGGTCAGGATCGAGGCGTACGACGAGCGGCGCTGGGCCCTCATCGAGGAGGCGATCGCCGAGCAGGCCGTCCACCGGGCCAAGCTGCTGGCGGGAGAGATGCCGCCGGAGATCGAGGAGCTGTTCGCGGCGCTCGGGATCGATCTGTTCCCGCGCGATCTCGACATGGACTGCTCGTGCCCCGACTGGGGGTTCCCGTGCAAGCACCTGTCGGCGGTGCTCTACCTGCTGGCCGAGTCGTTCGACGACGACCCGTTCCTGGTGCTGGCCTGGCGCGGCCGGACCCGGGAGCAGCTGCTCGGCTCGCTGGCGGAGGACGCGCCCAGGCTGGAGGTGCGGGACGTGCCGTTCGCCGACCGGCTGGCCGACTTCTACGCGCCGGGCGCCACGGCGCACCGGCCCGAGCGCCGCCCCGCGGCCACCGCCCCGGACCTGCTCCTGCGCGTCTTCCCGCCGCCCGCCGACCTGGCCCGCACGCTCACCCCGGCGTACCGGCGGCTCGGCGGCTCCTGAGGCTCCCGGGTGGTCAGCGGTCCTCGAAGGAGGCGGGCACCATCACGCGCACGCCGTTGGGGACCACGCGCAGCCGGATCGGGGTGCGCAGCCGTACCTCGCCGTCCACGTCGGCCGCCATCGGCGGGTCGGTCTCCAGCAGCATCTCCCGCCCCACCACGAACGGCCCGCCGGCCATGCTGCGCCACCGCCCGGTGGTCGCCCTGATCAGGGTCTCGCCGAGCAGGCGCAGCTTCTTGCCCGAGCCGAGCTGGTAGGCCACCAGCATGCCGTTGTCGATGCTGATGTCCTTGGCCACCTGCCAGCCGCCGTGGAAGCGGCCGTTGGCGATGTTGAGCTGGTGGGTGAGCAGCTCGTGGCGCTGCCCCTCGACCGTGATGTACGCGCGGAACGGCGTGTGCCCCGGCAGGATCGTCAGGGCGGTCAGCGGGTAGGCCGGGCGCCCCACGATGCGCTTGAGCCACGGCTTGACCTTGCCCGCCACCTCGACGGACACCCCGAAGCTGGCCAGGTTGGCGAACGGCCGGTCGTCGGCCATGCCCAGGTCGATGTCGGCCACCTTGCCCTCGGCGAACACCCTGATCGCCCCCGCCAGGTCGAGCGGCAGGCCGAGGCTGCGGGCGAAGTTGTTGGTGGTGCCCAGCGGGAGCACCCCGAGCGCCACGTCGCGGTGGGCCACATGGCGCACGGCCGAGGAGAGCGTGCCGTCGCCGCCGCCCACGACGAGCAGGTCGGGCTCGGTGGCCAGGGCGGCGTCGAGCAGCTCGCGCAGCCGCTTGGGGTTGTAGACCGACAGCTCCACCAGCGGCTCGAAGCCGAGGTTGTGGATCTGCTCGATCACCTCGAAATAGTGGCGGCGGCCGCGGCGCGAGCGAGTGTTCACCACCACTGCCACCTTGCGATCTCTCCGGATCGCCTCGGTGTGCTCGTCTTTGGTGCGCAATTCGCTCATGGTCACCAATGGTAGGCGCAGACCGCGCTGCCTATGGTCGGCCGCCGGAACGCGGAAGGCCGCCGGGACACGCCGGCGGCCTTCTTGATCGTTACTTCTTCGGCGGGACGACCTGGACGATGGCGCCCAGGTTGCCCGGAAGCGGGCTCACCAGCTTGAACTGCACGCCCAGCGCCTTGCCCTCGTCACCGGGGTTGCCGGTGCCGAGCACCGAGCCGGCGGCCACCTGGCCGTACAGCTCCGTGGCAGGGGTGCCGTCCGGGTGCACCACGCGGCTGCTGTACGTCTGGTCGCCCTTCGACGGCACGACCACCGAGGCGTCGAAGTCACGGTAGTAGAGACCACTGCCGATCAGCTCGAGGCCCGGGTACCAGGTCTTCGCGTCGGTGAAGGCCGGGACGCCCTTCTGCGCGGGCAGGTCCGTGCAGTACTCGCTGAACGGCTCGTCCGCCGCCTCCAGGCACTCCTTGAACGGGTACGTCTTGCCGAACCCGAACGCGGCGTTGGACGACTGGACGCGTCCCTGGAGGTTCTTCTGCAGCGTCGGGTCCTTCTCGGCCGCGGTCCCGGTGCGGCGCAGCGGGTCGAAGTGCGAGTCCACGACCAGCAGGCTGCCCTTGGGACCGAGGCTCGGCGGGAGCCGCAGGGTGTCGCCGACGTTGTTGTTGATGAACGTCGAGTCGCGGTACCACACCAGCAGGCCCGGCGCGTTGTACTTCAGCTTCTGCACCTTCCACGCCCCGTCGCGGGAGTAGTCGGTGTCGTAGGCGTACTGCAGGCCCTTGTCGAAGCCGTCGAAGTTGCGCCACTCGGCCAGGTAGAACCGGGAGATCTCGCGACTGCCGTTGTTGCGGGTCCAGCCGGTGCCGCTGGTGTTGGTGAACGTGCCGCCGACGGCCTTCCACCCGTTGTCGCCGTTCTCGACGTCGTCGCTCCACACGGCCGTGCCGCCGTTGGTGAGCTGGAAGTCGTCGGCGTGCCAGCCGCGCTCCTGGAAGGCGGCGTCGGTGTTGTACGTCATCCGCAGCTTGATCGTCTTGCCGGCGAACGGCGTCAGGTTGACGTAGTCGTGCCGCCAGCCGCCGCTGTCACCGGTGAGGCCGTACTTCTTCTGGCCGAAGGCGTGCAGGTTGTTGTTCGGGTCCGGGTAGTCGTCGGGCGTGCTGACCTCGGCGCCGGCCTCGTCGAAGACCTTCTGCTGGGCCCAGGTCTGGCCGCCGTCGGTCGAGACCTCGACGAAGCCGAAGTCCCAGTCCTGCTCGATCACGTAGTTGTTCCACATCCAGAACCTGAGATCGGTCCCGGCGGGGACGGGCAGGTCGCGGGTCACCGTGAGGTTGGCCCAGTCCTGGTCGAGGCCGCTCCACCAGGCGTTCGAGCCGCTGTGGGGGTCGATCATCTTGAGCGGCGTGGAGGCCAGGTTGACCCGGACGCCGTCCTCGGTGAGCTTGGGCGTGCGCGAGGACTGTCCGACCGTGACGATCTTGGAGGCGTCGCCCGGGTTGAACGTCTTCGGGTTCGCCCAGCCGAGCACCCACTTGTCCCACAGACCCATGTGCGACGGCATCGACTGGAAGATCGGGCCGGAGTGGGAGCCGCTGGACATCAGGTCCCAGAAGTCCACGGCCGAGCTGGCCTGGCCCGAGGTGTCGTACAGGTCGGGCAGGCCGAGGTCGTGGCCGTACTCGTGGGCGAAGACGCCGACGCCGGAGTCCTCGGGCTGCACGATGTAGTTGGAGATCTTCTTGTCGGTGCCGGGGATCTTGTAGCCGCCGGCGACCGCGCTGGAGTGGGCCCAGATCGCGTACGTGCCCTCGGCGCCGCCGTCGGACGACTTGTCCTTGCCGGCGTGCACCAGCACCAGGTGGTCGATCACGCCGTCGGGCTCGTTGAAGTTGCCGTCACCGTCGGCGTCGGCGACGTCCTCGACGTCGTAGTCCGCCCACGGGAAGCTCGGCTGGGCCTTGACCAGGCTCTCCACCACGTCGATCGGCAGCTGCTGGGCGCCGCGCGGGTTGTCGGGGTGGCCGGACATGTCCTGCGGAGGAGCGCCGCAGGCCGCGGCGCCGTACCAGGCCTCGGAGTGCGGGACCTTGATCCAGCCGGCCGCCGAGCCGGTGACGGAGTAGGCGCCCTTGGACATCTCCTCGTACATCTTCTTCATCGTGTAGCCGGAGATGTCGATGCCGGGCTTGCCGTCGCGCGGGTCCTTCAGGTCGGGGCGGACGCGCTCGGTGATGCCCTTGTCGGTGTAGAGCATCTTGTTGAAGTGCTCGGGGCTGAAGTCCTTGACCCAGAAGGAGTTGTTGTCCTTGTGCGGCAGCGTGGCCGGGTTGGGGATCTTGTTGTGGAGCGGCCCGTTCTTGAGCGTGCGGGGCGGCTCCACCACGCAGTCGTTCGCGTCACTGTCGGTCGTGCGCGGCCGGTTGAAGCCCGAGAAGTCGTCGTTGGCCTGCTCGTTGAACTCGACGAGGATCGTCAGGAGCTTGGCCGTGCGGGTCTGCTTGGAGTTCTTGAAAATCCATTCAGCGGGATTGCGGCCGGTCCTGATGGCCTCGTTCTCGCGGGCGGCGAGAATGCGGCCGGCGGCCGGATTTCCACTGGTGAACTTGCGGTCGAACTTCTGTGCCGGACTGAGCGAGCGCTGGTTCTTGTCGTTGACCGACGGCTCCTGCGGGTCCTTCTCGACCGCCGGAGGAGCATAGTTGATGTAGTAGTCCGCGGCGGTGGGCTCGTACTTCGCGACGGACGCCGCCTGAGCCGTGGGCGCGGACAGGGCGGCGCCGAGAAGGGCGACCGCCGGCAATGCTGCTAATAAGCGCTTCGTGCTGGGCACCAGGAACCCTCTCTGCCCGGGGTCGCCGGGCGCATGGCCATAGGGGTGTGCAATGCCGGACGTTAGAGGGTGTTTCAACGAATAGTAAAGTACGTCGTTGAAATGTGATCAAAGGGGGACATTTAGCGCACTGTTGGCATAAGGAATCAGAACAATACGAGCCCCGCCACGATCCCGCCCGCGACGGCGCCCCCGTAACAGATCACCGCGATGACCAGGTCGAACCTGGCGATGCCGAGCACCTCCTCGCTGGTGAACCTGATCCGGTGCGCGGCGTGGAAGAGGCACAGCACGGCGACCCCGAGCAGCGCGAGCCGTACCAGCACGGGGTCGAGCAGCGCGCGCAGCTGCTCGGGGGCGGGCCAGTCGACCACGCCGAGCGGCATGAGCACCCCGAAGAGCAGCACGAGCACCGGCAGCACGAGCGCCGCCACCACTCCCCCGCCGCTGAAGAGCAGCCACAGGTACGGCTCCAGGGTGCGTCTCATGGCGACCTCAGGACGAAGTAGGCGATCAGGAGGGAGATCGCCACCCAGGCCGAGTGGTTGCCGCCCTGGATCATCCAGGCGGGCACCCGCCAGCCGTCCAGGCGGACGACCGTGGCCTTGGGGGCGAGGTTGAGGAACGTGATCGTGTGGAAGACGGTCGCGGCCAGCGCGAGCACGTTGATCGCGATCATCCACGGCCGGGCGGCCAGCGCGGCGAACTCCTGGAGGGCGCCGCCGCGCACCGCGTCGGCGAACATCAGCACGAAGACGATCGACCAGGCCACGAAGACGCTGGTCAGCTCGCGCAGCACGAACACCGCGCAGTGGCGGGTGCGGACGAACCAGAGGTTGTCGCGCGGCGGGCGGTAGGCGGTCGTCATCGCCTGCTCCACGGCAGGACCGAACGCAGGGCGGCGGTCAGCTTGTAGCGCTGGATGGCCTCGGCCGGGTCCACGTGCTTGGGGCAGACCCGCGTGCACTCGCCGACGAACGTGCACCCCCAGACGGCGTCCTCCTGGTTGAGCACGTCGAACCGGTCGCCCATGTCGCGCGAGTCCAGGTTGTAGCGCTGGGCGAGCGCGATGGCGGCCGGGCCGAGGAAGTCGGGGTCGAGCACGTAGACGGGGCAGGCCGAGTAGCAGAGCAGGCAGTTGATGCACATGCTGTACTGCTTGTACGCCTCCAGCTGCTCGGGCGTCTGGGCGTACTCGGCGGTCAGCGGCAGCTCCTCACCCTCCCTGACCAGCCAGGGCCGCACGGACGACAGCTTGGCCAGGAACCCGTCGATGTCCACGACCAGGTCCCTGATGACCGGGAAGCCCTTCAGCGGCTCGATCCTGATCGGGCCCGCGCCGAACTCGGTGAGGAAGGTGCCGCAGGTCAGCCTGGGCTCGCCGTTGACGGTCATGCCGCACGAGCCGCACACGCCCATCCGGCACGACCAGCGGTACGACAGGCTGCCGTCGAGCTGGTCCTTGATGTGGTTGAGGCCGTCGAGGACCGCCCAGTCGGCCATGAGCGGCACGTCGTACCCCTGGAACACCGGCTCCTCGTCCTCGCCGGGCCGGTACCGGGCCACCTCGACCCTGATCGTCGCCGTCCCATCAGTCACGTCCGTACACCCTTTCTCCCGGAGGCCAGCGGGTGATCGTCACGGGGAGCAGCCCGACGGACGGGGTGCCGTCGGGTGCGCGGTGCACCAGGGAGTGCGCGAGGTAGGCGGCGTCGTCCCTGGCCGGGAAGTCGGTGCGCTGGTGCGCGCCGCGCGACTCCTGCCGGTTCAGCGCGCAGGCCACGATGGTCTGCGCGACCTCCAGCATGGTGTGCAGCTCCTGAAGGTTGATCAGCTCGGTGTTGAACGCGGTGCTCGTGTCGTCGATGCGGACCTCCTCGGCGCGCTCGCGCAGCTCCGCGAGCGTGTCGACGGCCTTGGTGAGCACGTCGCCCGTGCGGTAGATGCCGGCGGCCCCTTCCAGGGTGTGCTGCATCTCCTCGCGCAGGTCGGCGATCCGCTCACCGGTGCTGCTGCCCTCCCGGACGCGTTCCAACCGGCGCCGCTCGTCGTCCCCCTGGCTCCGCACGGCGGCCGGCTCGCCGTCCCGGTGCGACCTGGCGAACTCGGCGGCGGCGATCCCGGCCCGGCGGCCGAAGACCAGGCACTCGGGCAGCGAGTTGGAGCCGAGCCGGTTGGCGCCGTTGATGCTCACGCAGGCGGTCTCCCCGGCCGCGAACAGCCCGGCGACGGGGGTGGCGCCGTCGATGTCGGTGTGGACGCCGCCCATCATGTAGTGCACGACCGGGCGCACCGGGATGAGGTCGGTGGCCGGGTCGAGGTTCTGGTAGCTGCGGCACAGCTCGCGTACGAACGGGATGCGGGCGTCGATCTTGCTCTCGCCCAGATGGCGCAGGTCCAGGTAGACGACCGGGCCGTACGGGGTGTCCACCGTGCGGCCCTTCCGCTGCTCGTGCACGAACGCCTGGGAGAGGCGGTCGCGCGGGCCCAGCTCCATGCTGCGCAGCTTCGGGGTGGGCGTGGGCTTGCCGAGGTCGTAGTCCTGCAGGTAGCGGTAGCCGTCCTTGTTGATCAGCCAGCCGCCCTCGGCCCTGGCCGCCTCGGTGATGAGGATGCCGGTGAACGGCAGGCCCGTGGGGTGGTACTGGACGAACTCCATGTCCTTCAGCGGCGCCCCCGCCCGGTAGGCCAGGGCCATGCCGTCGCCGGTCTTGATGGCGGCGTTCGTGGTGAAGGGGAAGACGCGGCCGCAGCCGCCGGTGGCCAGGATGACGGTCCTGGCGGCGATGGTCTCGATGCGGCCGGTCCTGATCTCGACGGCCACGACGCCGTGGACGCGGCCGTCGTCGACGACGAGCTTGGTGACGTACCACTCGTCGTACCGCAACACGTCCTGATATTTCAGGGTTGTTTGGAACAAGGTGTGCAAGAGGTGGAAGCCCGTTTTGTCGGCCGCGTACCAGGTGCGCATCTTCTTCATGCCGCCGAACGGGCGGACCGCCACACGCCCGTCGCTCTCCCGGCTCCAGGGGCAGCCCCAGTGCTCGAGCTGGATCAGCTCCTCGGGCGCCTCGGCCACGAACGCCTCGACGGCGTCCTGGTCGCACAGCCAGTCACCGCCGGAGATCGTGTCGTAGCAGTGCTCGTCGAGCGTGTCGCCGACGCCGATCACCCCGGCGGCGCCGCCCTCGGCGGAGACGGTGTGGCTGCGCATCGGATAGACCTTCGAGACGACCGCCACCTTCAGGGACGGGTCACTCTCGGCGACCGCGACGGCCGCCCGCAGGCCCGCTCCGCCTCCTCCGACGATGAGCACGTCGATCATTACGTCACTTCCCGTGGTCGGGTTGTATCGGGTCCTTCACCCGTTTGCCGTCGTGCCGGATGGCGGACAGGTGGATGCTGCCGTCGTGGTACTCGTGCCGGATCCGGCGGCAGCCGCAGTCGAAGAACTGGTCACGGATCACCAGGCCGTAGCCGTCGTCGTCGACGAGGCGCTCACCGCCGGACTTCTTCCCGCAGGGGGCCGTCTCGGGCGTGAAGGGGATTCGCGTGCCTGACATCGCCGATCTCCCTAGATAGGCGAAATTTCATGATCAGTCGGGATTCTCCGGGCGAGGCTCGGCCTCGGAGGCTTCGTCGTGCTCAACTACTGAGGGCAGCTCCGCCTGCTCGCGGGGGTAGTGCAGGTCGAAGGCGGGCCGTTCGGAGCGGATCGGGGGCATGCTGACGAAGTTGTGGCGCGGCGGCGGGCAGCTGGTGGCCCATTCGAGGGAGCCGCCGTACCCCCACGGGTCGTCGAGGGTGACCTTGGGCGCGTACCTGGCCGTCTTCCAGACGTTGTAGAGGAACGGCAGCGTCGAGGCCCCGAGCAGGAACGCCCCGGCGGAGGAGAACTCGTTGAGCGCGGTGAAGCCGTCGCCCGGGCTGTAGTCGGCGTACCGGCGGGGCATGCCGAGCATGCCGAGCCAGTGCTGCACCAGGAACGTGGTGTGGAAGCCGATGAACAGCGTCCAGAAGTGCACCTTGCCGAGGCGGTCGTCGAGCATCCGGCCGGTCATCTTCGGCCACCAGAAGTAGAAGCCGGAGAACATCGCGAACACGACCGTGCCGAAGACGACGTAATGGAAGTGCGCGACCACGAAGTACGTGTCGCTGATGTGGAAGTCGAGCGGCGGCGAGGCCAGGATGACCCCGGTGAGCCCGCCGAGCAGGAAGGTCACCAGGAACCCGACGGCGAAGAGCATCGGCGTCTCGAAGCTCAGATGGCCCCGCCACATCGTGCCGATCCAGTTGAAGAACTTCACCCCGGTCGGCACCGCGATGAGGAACGTCATGAGCGAGAAGAACGGCAGCAGCACCTGGCCGGTCGGGAACATGTGGTGGGCCCACACGGTCATCGACAGCCCGGCGATGGTGATCGTCGCGCCGACGAGCCCCAGGTAGCCGAACAGCGGCTTGCGGCTGAAGACCGGGATCACCTCGGAGATGATCCCGAAGAACGGCAGCGCGATGATGTAGACCTCGGGGTGGCCGAAGAACCAGAACAGATGCTGCCAGAGCAGCGCGCCGCCGTTCTCGCTGTGGAAGACCTGCGTGCCCAGCTTGCGGTCCGACTCCAGCACCAGCAGCGCCGCGGCCAGCACGGGGAACGCCATCAGCACCATCATGCTGGTCAGCAGCACGGTCCAGGTGAACAGCGGCACCCGGAACATGGTCATGCCGGGCGCCCGCATGCCGATGATCGTGGTGATGAAGTTGACCGAGCCGAGGATCGTACCGAGACCCGACAGCGCCAGGCCCATGATCCACAGATCGCCGCCGATCTGCGGCGAGTACAGCGCCGTCGACAGCGGCGTGTAGGCGAACCACCCGAAGTCCGCCGCCCCGCCCGGGGTGAAGAACCCGGCCACCACCATCAGCCCGCCGAACAGGAACATCCAGTACGCGACCGCGTTCAGCCGGGGGAAGGCCACGTCGGGCGCGCCGACCTGCAGCGGCATGACCACGTTCGCGAACCCCGCGAACAGCGGGGTGGCGAACAGCAGCAGCATCACCGTGCCGTGGATGGTGAACAGCTGGTTGTACTGCTGCTGGTTGACCAGCTGCATGCCGGGGGAGACGAGCTCGGCCCTGATGACCATGGCCATGAGGCCGGCCACGAGGAAGAACCCGAACGAGGTGATCAGGTAGAGGTACCCGATGACCTTGTGGTCGGTCGTCGACAGCCAGGAGGCGAGGACGGTCCCGGTGCGGCGGCGCCTGACCTGCTCGATCGAGGTCTCGCGAACAGTCGTCACGGCTGCTCCCTCCAGTGCGGAGTGCTACCTGCGACGGACCGCTGGACGCCGCCCACCTCAGGCGCGATTCGGCTACCTGCGGCGGACCGCCGGACGCGGCCCACCATGGCCTGCCCCGATCTACCCATTCCACGCCAAGCGGCGCCGCTCGGGAAGACGTTCTTTGACATTCGCACCGGAAGGTTTGACATGCGGGCGCGGCATGCGACCCATGCGTGATCGTCGCTGGTGGATCGCTTGGATCCGGCCTAGCGTTTCCAGGCGTGCCCATGACGCTCGGATTTCACATGCCCAACGGCTACGCCGGCGCCGACCGGCGCGGCGCGGCCAGGATCGCCGCGCTGGCGGAGGAGCTGGGCTACGACTCGCTGTGGACGGCCGACCACGTGGTCCTGCCCAGCCCGCGGGTCGAGCCCTCGCCGCTCGAACCCGGCGCGCCGCTGCTGGACGCCGTGGTCTCGCTGGCGTTCCTGGCCGCGCACACCGAGCGGATCCTGCTGGCCACCGGCTGCGTGGTGCTGCCCCAGCGCGACCCGCTGGTGCTGGCCAAGCAGCTGGCGAGCGTGGACGTGCTCAGCGGCGGACGGCTGGTGTTCGGGGCCGTGGCCGGCTACCTGGAGCCGGAGTTGCGCGCGCTCGGCGTGCCCCTGGAGGGCCGCGGCGAGCGCACGGCCGAGTACCTGCGGGCGATGCGCGCGCTGTGGGAGCAGGACGAGCCCGCCTTCCACGGCCGATATGTCTCGTTCGAGGGTGTCGACGCCCACCCGCGCCCGCTCGGACGCGTGCCGGTCGTCATGGGCGGCCACACGCGCGCCGCGCACCGGCGGGCCGCCGAGCTGGCCGACGGCTGGTATGGCTGGATGCTGGGCCTGCGGGCGGCGGCGGCCCAGATCGAGTCCGTACGCGCCGAGGCCGCGGCGGCGGGCACCACCCCGCACATCTCGGTCACCCCGGCCCGCCCCCTCGACCCCGGGACCGTGCGCGCCTACGCGGACGCGGGGGTGGACCGGCTCATCCTGGCCCACCGCCCCGGGCTGTCCCTGGCGGAGGCAGAGGACTTCCTGCGCCGCAACGCCCCCGGCCGCCTCCTCGCCTGACGCGCCACATGTCCCACATTGCGGATATCCGCGGGCTCACCGGGTGAGGTCTTCTATCCTTCGTAACCGGACCCGACTTCGGAGGAGAAGATCCCGTGACTGCTCAGGCTGACTACGCCGCCCTCGTCCAGCGAGGGCTCTCGCTCGACCTCACCAGGGGCAAGCCGTCGCCGCGCCAGCTCGATCTCTCCAACGACCTGCTCAAGCTGCCCACGTCCTACCGGGCGGCCGACGGCACCGACGGCCGCAACTACGGCAACCTGCAGGGCCTGACCGAGCTGCGCGAGCTGTTCGCGCCGCTGGTCCAGGTGCCCGCCGGCCAGCTGGTCGTCGGCGGCAACTCCAGCCTGGCCCTGATGCACGACACGATCGTGCACGCGCTGCTGACCAGGGTGCCGGGCGCCGCGCGGCGGTGGGTGGAGGAGCCGGAGGTCACGTTCCTGTGCCCGGTCCCCGGATACGACCGGCACTTCACGATCACCGAGCGGTTCGGGATCAAGATGGTGCCCGTCCCGATGAACGCCGAGGGCCCCGACATGGACGTGGTCGAGCGCCTGGTGGCCGCCGACGCGAGCGTCAAGGGCATCTGGTGCGTGCCGAAGTACAGCAACCCGTCCGGCGTCACCTACAGCGACGAGACGGTCCGCAGGCTGGCCGCCATGCCGGCCGCCGCGCCCGACTTCCGGATCTTCTGGGACAACGCCTACGCGGTGCACCACCTCACCGACACCCCGGACGAGCTGGCCGACCTGCTCACGCTCGCCGCCGAGCACGGCGACGCCGACCGCGTGTTCGTCTACGCCTCCACCTCCAAGGTGACGCTGGCGGGCTCCGGCGTGTCCTTCTTCGGCTCCTCGCCCGCGAACGTCGAGTGGTTCCTGCACAACACGGGCAAGCAGTCCATCGGCCCCGACAAGCTCAACCAGCTCCGCCACGTCGAGTTCCTGGGCGACCCGGCGGGCGTGGCCGCGCACATGCGGCGGCACGCGGAGCTGATCGGGCCGAAGTTCGAGCTGGTCGACAAGGTGCTGACCGAGCGGCTCGGCGGCCTCGGCGCCTGGACGAGCCCCGCGGGCGGCTACTTCATCAGCCTGGAGGTGCCGCACGCCGCCGAGGTGGTGGCCAGGGCCAAGGCCGCGGGCATCGCGCTGACGCCCGCGGGCGCGACGCACCCGTACGGCAAGGACGCCGCCGACCGCACGATCCGGATCGCCCCGACCTTCCCCGGGCTGGACGAGCTGGAGCAGGCCATCGAGGGCCTGGCCGTCTGCGCCCGCGCGGCGGCGGAGGAGCTGGGCTGAGCTAGCGGCCGTTCCTGAAGCCGAAGATGTACTCGCGCGTCTCGCTCGGATGGAACGAGACGCCGACCCCCGGCTCGAACACGACGTTGTCGCGCGCGCAGTAATAGAGGCCCTCCCACACGGCCAGGGCCTTCTCCCTGGCCGGGGCCTCGAGGGTGTCGCGCTTCCTGGCGCCGTACGAGCCGAGCACGTTCAGCAGCCCGAGCCCCCAGAACAGGCCGGTCAGGCAGAACGGGGCGAGCAGCACCTCGCCCCACTTGGGGTCCTGGCCCATGGCGATCACCAGCGACACGACCAGGTGCACCAGAGCCGCCACCAGCAGCAGGAGATAGCCCTGGTTCCTGGCCCACGGGGTGTAGTGGCGGCTGGGGAACGACAGCCAGACCGCGAGCTGCGTTCGGCTCATGACGTGTTTCGAGGCGCCCAGCGCCGCCGCCGTGGGCAGGTCGGCGACCTCGCGCACGCCGGGCAGCCGCACTCTGCCGATCTTGTACGTGGTCCCGGAGGCCACCGCTCCGGGGACCGCGGCGACCTGGTCGGTCTCCGAACACACCGGGCACCTGACTTCCACCTGGGCAGTTTGGCCTTAAGTAACGACCTGCGCAAACCGGGAGGCGGAGCGTGTCCGGCCGGACCCTCCGGCCGAGTGATTTCGACCTAAAGTGCATGGTGTGAAGCCGATTGATGCGTTGGTGAGCTCTCTGCCCGAAGGTCGCGTCCTGACCGACCCGGATGTGATCGATTCCTACGCCCGCGACCGGACGTTCGTGGCGCCGGGCAAGCCGCTCGGCGTGGTGCTGGCCGCCTCGCGCGACGACGTGGTCACGACGATGAGGTGGGCCACCGAGCACCGGGTGCCCGTGGTGCCGCGGGGCGGCGGCTCGGGCCTGGCGGGCGCCGCCGTCGCCGGTGACGGCTCGATCGTGCTCTCGCTCGCCAGGATGAACGCGATCAGGGAGCTCTCCCCCGCCGACGAGATCGCCGTCGTCGAGCCCGGCGTCATCACCGCCGACCTGGACAGGGCCGCCAGGGAGCACGGGCTCATGTACGCGCCGGACCCCTCGTCGTACGAGATCTCCACGATCGGCGGCAACCTGGCCACGAACGCGGGCGGGCTGCGGTGCGTGAAGTACGGCGTGACCAGGGACTCGGCGCTCGGGCTCGAGGTGGTGCTGGCCGACGGCCGCGTGATCGGCACCGGCCGGCGCACGATGAAGGGCGTCACGGGCTACGACCTGACCGGCCTGTTCGTCGGCTCCGAGGGCACGCTCGGCGTCATCACCGCGGCCACGGTCCGGCTCAGGCGGGCGCCCACAGCGCCGCCGGCCACGTTCGCGGCGGAGTTCGGCTCGCTCCGGGACGCGGGCGCCGCGGTCTCGGCGATCATGGCGGCGGGCTGCCAGCCGTCCCTCATGGAGCTGATCGACCGCGCCTCGCTGGAGGCCCTCGACGACTGGCTCAACATCGGGCTCGAACCGGACACGCAGGCCACGCTGATCGGCCAGTCCGACGCCACCGACAGCCAGGCCATGGTCGAGCGCATGGAGCGGCTGTGCCTGGAGAACGGCGCCTCGTTCGTGGCCGTGTCCTCCAGCCCGCAGGAGGCCGAGGAGCTGATCAAGCTGCGCCGGCTGGACTACCAGGCCAAGGAGCGGCTCGGGGCGTGCCTGGTGGAGGACGTGTGCGTGCCCCGGTCCCTGCTGCCTGACATGATCACCGCCATCGAGGAGACGTCCGCACGGCACGGGGTGAAGATCCTCACGGTGGCGCACGCCGGCGACGGGAACCTGCACCCGGTCTTCATCTTCGACCGCGGCATGCCGGAGCCGCCGGCGGAGGTGTGGGCGGCGGCGGACGAGGTGTTCACGCGCGCGCTGGAGCTCGGGGGCACGCTGACCGGGGAGCACGGGGTGGGCCTGCTGAAGCGGCGCTGGCTCGACCTGGAGTCGGGGCCGGTGGTCACCGAGGTCCAGCAGGGCATCAAGGCGGTCTTCGACCCCCTGGGCATCCTCAACCCGGGCAAGGCGATCTAGCTCTGGCCTGGAGAATCTCGGACTGTGGGCACCTTGACCAAGCCGTGACATTGGGGCCGGAAGCCCGTCCGACCTGCGACGACGGGCTTACAGCGGCCTGACTTTCTTCGTCAAAACATGAAACTTCTGATAGGTCCGGCAGACGTCCCAACCATCACGCTGGTAGCGTTTTGCCCCATCTAATGGGTTGTAATGGGGGTCCGACGTGAATCAGTTCCAGCCGTTGGCGGCGGACGACCCGCGGCGGCTGGGGGCGTATGAAATCGTCGCCCGGCTCGGCGAGGGCGGCCAGGGCGTTGTCTATCTGGGTAAGAGTGACTCCGGGGAGCAGGTAGCGGTCAAGCTGCTGCACAACGCCCTGGTGGCCGACGCCGACGCCAGGACGAGGTTCCTGCGCGAGGTGGCGGTGGCACAGCGGGTGGCCAGATTCTGCACCGCTCCAGTGCTCCACGCCGACCTGGACGGCAGCCGTCCGTACATCGTGAGCGAGTACGTCCCGGGGCCGTCGCTGCGTGAGATGGTCATCAACGAGGGGCCGCGGCGGGGTGCGGCCCTCGAACGGCTCGCGATCAGCACGGCCACCGCACTCGCGGCCATCCACCGCGCCGGCATCCTGCACCGCGACTTCAAGCCCGCCAACGTCCTGATGGGGCCCGAGGGTCCCGTCGTGATCGACTTCGGCATCGCCCGCGCCCTGGACTCGCCCGGCGCGACGGCCACGGGGATGGCCATGGGCACGCCCTCGTACCTGGCGCCCGAGCAGCTCAGCGGGGCCGCGGTGTCGGAGGCGGCCGACGTGTTCGCCTGGGGCGTCACGATGGTGTTCGCGGCGACGGGCAAGCCCGCCTTCGGCGCCGACTCCATTCCCGTGGTGATGAACCGGATCCTCAACGAGGAGCCGGAGCTCGGGCGGATGGAGGGCATGCTCGGGGAGCTGGTCGGCCTCTGCCTCTCCAAGGACCCCGCGCAGCGGCCCAGCGCGGACGAGCTCATCGTCCGCCTCACCGGCCAGCCGGCCCCGAAGTCCGCCATCGAGCCGGTGACGGGCCAGCAGCTGATCGGCGGCGCCGCCGCCGCGGCCGGTGCGGGCGTGGAGGGTGGCGCCCCTGCGGCGAAGGGCCAGGACGTCTACCCGGGCCCCTGGACCCAGCCCACCGGCCCCGTCCCGCCCGTCCCGCAGACGGGCCCGTACGGCCGCCCCACCGCGGCCGCCGCCCAGGCCGCGTCCCCCATGCCGGGCAACCAGCCCCAGGGCACCCCGCAGCCTGGGACACCTGGCATGTCGGGAACGCCCGGTGGCGGTCCGGGGACCCCCGGTGCGCCTCAGCCCGGCATGCCCGCCGGGCCCGCCGGCTCCCAGCCCGGTATGCCTGCCGGACCCGCCGGCTCCCAGCCTGGGATACCCGCCGGGCCGGTCGGCTCCCAGCCCGGAGTGCCCGGCAACGCCACGCCAGGGGCACCGGTGCCGGGCAACGGCCCGCAGGCGCCTCACGGTGGCCCTCAAGCGCCTCAGGGCGGCCCGCAGGGTCCGGGCGCGCCCGGAATGCCACCGCAGCACGGTGCGGGCTCCCCCGGGATGCCGCCGCACGGCCCCGGCACGCCTCAGGGCCAGTCGCCCTTCCAGGGGGGAACGCCGGGCGGACCGGGCAGGCCCGGAACGCAGGGCGGTCCCACCCGTCCCGGCGGCCCGTCGGGCCCCGGTGACAGCGCGCCCGCGAAGCAGCGCCGCACGCTGACGCTCGCCCTGTCCGGAGCCGCGGCCGCCGCCCTCCTCGTGGTCGTCGGCGCCGTGGTGGTGCAGGCCAACACCAAGGAAGTCCCGGTGGTGGCCGTCGGCAACTCCTCCAACAAGACCAGCGGCGACGGCTCCGGCGGCGGCCAGCCCGTCGACCCGCCGCCCGGCGACCAGACCCCGGTGCCGCTGCCCACGGACACCTCGGTGTCGGTGCCCACCCTGAGCATCGATCCGACGGAGAGCAACAAGGCCAAGCACACCAAGCAGCCGGAACCCATCGCCGAGGTCCCGAACCCGGTCACCCAGGCACCCCAGCCCCAGACCACGACGAATCGGCCGCACCCCACGCCCAAGCCGTCCGAGACCAAGACGAAGAAGAAGTCGTCCAACATGGTCGACCCCGTGGTGGAGCCGACGCTGAGCGACTCGACCGGCGAGCCGTCCTCCGGCCCGACGAGCAACATCCCCTCCACCGCCAAGCCGGGCAAGACGTACACCCCGCGCAAGCCGAACCCGTACAAGGCGACGAGCGTGTGCGGCTCCGGCTACAAGGTCATCGACTCGCGCTCCATCGCCAGCGGCAACGCCACCGTCTACCTCCTGTACAACTCCGCCGCGGGCAAGAACTGCGTGGTCACGATGTCGCGCATGCTGTTCCCGGAGAAGGCGCAGATGAACGCCATCCTCCAGGTGAAGGGCGGCTCCAGCGCCAGCAACCCGGGCAACTTCACCGCCTACGCCGGCCCGATCCGTCTGCCCGGAAAGCAGAAGTGCGTGATCTGGGGCGGTTCGTGGGGCGGCCAGACGTGGAAGTCCGGCTGGAGCCACTGCACCTGACCTGACGACGACATCCGCTGAAAAGGGCCCCTTGTACGGGGCCCTTTTTGCGTTAGCGTAGTTGACGTGATCGTCAGGTCTTCGGTGCCGACGTCCAGGGGCAGGCGGACGCGGGCCGCGCTCCTGCAGGCTGGGCGGGAGGCGTTCGAGGAGCACGGGTACGACGCCGTGCGGATCGACGACGTGTGCGGGCGGGCCCGGGTGTCCCATGGCACGTTCTACACCTACTTCGACTCCAAGGAAGCGCTGTTCGGCGAGGTCGCGGCGGCGGTGGTCGGGGAGATGTTCGCGGCCAGCGTGGTCGGCGCGGCGGCGGACCCGGACGACCCGTACGCCCGGATCGAGGCGGCCAACCGGCTCTACCTGCGGGCCTGGGCGGCGAACTCGCGGCTGGTGCGGATGGTGGAGCAGGCGGCCACGTCCGAGGAGAGGTTCGGGCGGTTGCTGCTCGAACTGCGGGAGGTGTTCGTGCGGCGGGGCGCGGAGGGGTTGAAGCGGCTGCAGGAGCAGGGGCTGGCCGATCCGGAGCTGGATCCGCGGCTGACCGCCGTCATGCTGGGCGGGATGGTGGAGCACTTCGCCCACGTGTGGCTGGATCTCGGGGAGCGGGCCGACGAGCAGGTGGCGGTCGATCACCTGACACGGTTGTGGGCCAGGGCGATCGGGTTGACGGGAACGTCAGGTTTGCGGGAGGAGGGCGCGTGATCAGGAGCAGGCTCGACACCGAGGGCGACGACTACCGCGAGCGCCGGGAGGCCATGCTCGCCAAGCTGGGCGAGCTCGACGCCGAGCACGCCAAGGCGGTGGCCGGGGGCGGCGAGAAGTACGTCGAACGGCACCGCAGGCGCGGCAAGCTCCTGGCCAGGGAGCGGATCGAGCTGCTGATCGACCCCGACTCGCCCTTCCTGGAGCTGTCGCCGCTGGCCGCCTGGGGCAGCGAGTTCCCGGTCGGGGCCGGAATGGTGTCGGGGATCGGGGTGATCGAGGGCGTCGAGTGCGTGATCACCGCGAACGACCCCACGGTCCGCGGCGGCGCGTCGAACCCGTGGACGCTGAAGAAGTCCCTCCGGGCGGCCGACATCGCGCTGCGCAACAGGCTCCCGCACGTGAACCTGGTCGAGAGCGGCGGCGCGGACCTGCCGACGCAGAAGGAGATCTTCATCCCGGGTGGCCAGATATTTCGTGACCTGACCCGGTTGTCGGCGGCGGGCGTTCCGACCATTGCGCTGGTGTTCGGGAACTCCACGGCAGGCGGCGCGTACGTGCCCGGCATGAGCGACTACGTGGTGATGGTGCGGGAACGAGCGAAAGTGTTCCTGGGCGGCCCGCCCCTCGTGAAGATGGCCACCGGGGAGGAGTCGGACGACGAGTCCCTGGGCGGGGCCGAGATGCACGCCAGGACCAGCGGCCTCGCCGACTACCTGGCACAGGACGAGCACGACGCGCTGCGGACCGGGCGGCGGATCGTCCGTTCCCTCAACTGGCGCAAGCAGGGCATGAGCCCGCAGGCGGCGCGAGAGCCCAGATATCCGGCCGAAGAGCTGCTGGGCATCGTCCCCGAGGACCTGAAGGTGCCGTTCGACCCCCGCGAGGTGATCGCGCGCGTGGTGGACGGGAGCGAGTTCGAGGAGTTCAAGCCGCTGTACGGCGCCTCCCTCGTGACCGGCTGGGCGCGCGTCCACGGCTACCCGGTGGGCGTGCTGGCCAACGCGCGCGGCGTGCTGTTCAGCGAGGAGTCGCAGAAGGCCACCCAGTTCATCCAGCTCGCGAACCAGTCGCGCACTCCGCTCCTGTTCCTCCAGAACACGACCGGTTACATGGTCGGCAAGGACTACGAGCAGGGTGGCATCATCAAGCACGGCGCCATGATGATCAACGCGGTGTCCAACTCGACCGTCCCCCACCTCACCGTCGTCATGGGCGCCTCGTACGGGGCGGGCAACTACGGCATGTGCGGGCGCGCGTACGAGCCCCGCTTCCTGTTCAGCTGGCCGAGCGCCAAGTCGGCGGTGATGGGCCCGGCGCAGCTCGCCGGGGTGCTGTCCATCGTGGGCCGCGCGTCCGCGCAGGCCAAGGGGCAGGTGTACGACGAGGAGGCCGACGCGGCGATGCGCGCGATGGTGGAGGCCCAGATCGAGGCGGAGTCGCTGCCGTTCTTCCTGTCGGGCCGCCTGTACGACGACGGGGTCATCGACCCGCGCGACACCCGTACCGTCCTGGGCCTGTGCCTGTCGGCCGTCAACAGCGCGCCGGTGCCCGAACCGGCGGGATTCGGGGTGTTCCGGCCATGATCACCCGCCTGCTCGTCGCGAACCGGGGCGAGATCGCCCGCCGCGTCTTCCGCACCTGCGGGTCGCTCGGCATCTCGACGGTCGCCGTCTTCTCCGACCCCGACGCGGACGCGCCGCACGTGGCCGAGGCCGACCTGGCCGTACGGCTGCCGGGCGCCCGCCCGTCCGATACGTACCTGAACATCGGCCGCATCCTGGACGCCTGCCGCGCCTCCGGTGCGGACGCCGTGCACCCCGGATACGGCTTCCTGTCCGAGAACGCGGAGTTCGCGCGGGCGGTCCTGGACGCCGGGCTGGTGTGGGCCGGGCCGCCGCCCGAGGCCATCGCGGCCATGGGGACCAAGGTCGAGGCGAAGCGGCTGATGGCGGAGGCGGGGGTGCCCGTGCTCCCCTCGCTCGACCCGGAGGCGCCCGGGGAGTTCCCGGTCCTGGTCAAGGCGTCGGCCGGTGGGGGCGGGCGCGGCATGCGGATCGTCCGCGAGGCCGGGGAGCTGGCGCGGGAGGTCGAGTCCGCGCGGCGGGAGTCGGCGTCGGCGTTCGGCGACGGGACCGTGTTCGTGGAGCCGCTGCTGGAGAACGCCCGGCACGTCGAGGTGCAGGTGCTGGCCGACCGGCACGGCACGGTGTGGACGCTGGGCGAGCGCGAGTGCAGCGTGCAGCGGCGGCACCAGAAGGTCGTCGAGGAGTGCCCGTCGCCGGGGATCTCGGCCGAGCTGCGGGAGCGGCTGTGCGAGGCGGCGGTCAGGGCCGCGCGGAAGATCGGCTATGTCGGGGCCGGGACCGTGGAGTTCCTGGTCAAGGGGGATCGGGTGGCGTTCCTGGAGATGAACACCCGGCTCCAGGTCGAGCATCCGGTCACCGAGCTGGTCTACGGGGTCGATCTGGTGCGGCTGCAGCTCGAGGTGGCCGAGGGGGCCGCCCTGCCGGTGACGCCGCCCGAGCCTGCCGGGCATGCCGTGGAGGTGCGGCTTTATGCGGAGGACGGGGACTATCTGCCGCAGAGCGGGGTGTTGCGGCGGTTCGAGGTCGCCGGGGAGGTGCGGGTGGATTCGGGGGTGGAGTCCGGGTCGGTGATCTCGCCGTTCTACGACCCGATGCTGGCGAAGGTGATCGGGTACGGGCGGGTACGAGCGGAGGCGGTGCGGAAGCTGGTCACGGCGCTCCGGCGGGCGAAGCTCCACGGGGTCGCGACAAATCGCGATTTACTGGTAAAAATCCTGACAAGTCAGGCTTTCGGGGCAGGCGACACCCACACCGGCTTCCTCGCCCCCGGCGGCCCTCTCGACGGCAGCTCCCCGGACGGGCCCGGCGAGCTCCCGGTGCTGGCCGCCGCCCTCGCCATGGCCGCCGAGAACCGCCGCCGGGCGACCGTGCTGACCGGCCTCCCGAGCGGCTGGCGCAACGTGCGCTCCCAGCCCCGCCGGGCCCGCTTCGAGGAGGCCGAGGTCGTCTACGACCCGCTCTCCCCGGGCGTCACCGTGATCAGCGCGGAGCCGTACGAGGTGATCCTGGAACGCGACGGCGTCCGGCACACCTTCGAGGTGGCCCGCTATGACGAGGACGGCAGGGTCTACGTCGACCACGTCGGCGGGTGCGCCGAGCTGACCCCGCTCCCCCGCCTCCCCGAGCCGGTCGAGCACGTCGCGCCCGGCTCCCTGCTGGCCCCCATGCCGGGCAGCGTGCTCCGGGTCGAGGTGGAGCCCGGCGACCGGGTGACGAAGGGGCAGCCGGTGCTGGTGCTCGAGGCGATGAAGATGGAGCATCGGATCGCGGCGCCGTCCGACGGCGTGGTGTCGGACGTACACGTCGAAAAGGGCCGGCAGGTCGAAGCGGGCGCGGTGCTGGCGATCATCCAGGAGGAGACTGCATGACGAGCCTGGTGCACAAGGACCTGGCGGCGGGCGTCGCGACCGTCACGCTGGACTCGCCGCCCAACCGCAATGCCCTGTCCGTACGGCTCCTCGCCGACCTGTCCGACCGGCTCCACTGGGCGCTGGACGAGCCGGAGGCCAGGGTGATCGTGCTGACCGGCACCGGGAACGTGTTCTGCTCGGGCGCCGACCTCAAGGAGCAGAAGGCCTCGGGCGCGGCGGTGACGGCGTCGTTCCCCGACGTCCTCACGCTGATCTGGGAGAGCCCGAAGCCGGTCATCTGCCGGCTGAACGGCACGGCGCGGGCGGGCGGCCTGGGCCTGGTGGCGGCCTGCGACTTCGCGATCGCGCCGCTGACGGCGTCCTTCGCCTTCTCCGAGGTACGGCTCGGCGTCGTACCCGCCATGATCTCGGTGCCGGTGCTGCGCCGGGTCGAGCCCCGGGCGGCGGCCGAGTACTTCCTGACCGGCGAGGTGTTCGACGCGGCCCGGGCGGCGGAGATCGGGCTGCTCTCGCGGGCCGTCCCGGAGGACGAGCTGGACGCGACGGTCGCGCACTACGCCGAACTGCTGATCAAGGGCGGCCCCGAGGCGCTGGCCATCGCGAAGCGGATGGTGCGGGAGGTGCCCGCGCTGTCGTTCGAGGAGGGGCTGCGGCGGATGACCGAACTGTCGGCCGAGCGCTTCACCTCGGAGGAGGGGCAGGAGGGCATCGCGGCGTTCAGGGAGAAGCGGCCGCCCAGGTGGGCCGCCCGATGACGCTGCGGATCGCGAACTGCAGCGGCTTCTACGGCGACCGCCTCTCGGCCGCCCGGGAGATGGTCGAGGGCGGGCCGATCGACGTGCTCACCGGCGACTGGCTGGCCGAGCTGACCATGCTCATCCTCGCCGGGAACCGCCTCAAGGGCCGCCCCGGGTACGCGCCGACATTCCTCCGGCAAATGGAGGATGTCCTGGGCCCTTGTCTCGATAAATCCATCAAAATCGTGACGAACGCCGGCGGCCTGGACCCGGCCGGCTGCGCGGAGGCCGTACACGACCTGGCCACCCGCCTCGGCCTCTCCCCCACGATCGCCCACATCACGGGCGACGACCTCACCGGCCGCCCCCTGGACCTGACCAACGCCGACACCGGCGAACCCCTCACCGCGACCCCCCTGACCGCGAACGCCTATCTCGGCGGCCGCCCCATCGCCACCGCCCTCGCGGCGGGCGCGGACGTGGTGGTGACCGGCCGCGTGACGGACGCCGCCCTGGTGACCGGCCCCGGCATCTGGCGGTACGGGTGGGGGCCGGGCGACCTGGACCAGCTGGCCGGCTCGGTGGTGGCGGGACACGTCATCGAGTGCGGGTGCCAGGCGACCGGCGGGAACTACGCGTTCTTCCAGGACGTACCGGACCTGGCGCACTGCGGCTTCCCCATCGCCGAGCTGAACGCGGACGGCTCCGCCGTGATCACCAAGCACCCCGGCACCGGCGGGCTGGTCTCGGCCGGCACGGTCACGGCGCAGCTCGTGTACGAGCTCGGGGGCCCGCGCTACCTGGGGCCTGACGCGGTGGCCCGCTTCGACACGATCACCCTCACGGACGACGGGCCCGACCGCGTCCTGATCTCGGGCGTCCGGGGCGAGCCGCCACCCGACACCCTCAAGGTGGCCGTCAACTACCTGGCGGGCTACCGCAACACGATGACCCTGGTCCTGACGGGCCTGGACGTGGAGGCCAAGGCCCGGGCCGCCCAGGACGCCCTCTGGGCCCGCGTTCCCCGGGACTCGTTCGACCGGGTGGACGTGGAGCTGACGGACTCGGGCCTGCTGCGGATCACCGTCATGGACGCCGACGAACGCCGGGCGGGACGCGCGTTCTCCTCCGCCGTGGTGGAGACGGGGCTCGCCAGCTACCCGGGCTTCTACGCCCTCACCCCACCGGGCAACGCCACGCCGTACGGGGTCTACTGGCCCGTCCTCGTCCCCGCCTCGGAGGTCCACCCCCGGATCTTCCTCAACGGCAACGAGCTCCCTCCCACCACCCCCGACACGCCAGAAGCCGGGCCCGCGACGGGGAGCGGCGGTCAGCGGCTCCGGCCTCCAGACGCGACGGAGACGGTCGGCGCGACGCGCGCGACGGAGACTGCGAGCGAAGCGGACACGGTGAGCGCAGCGGGCGACGCAGCCGAAGCCACCACCCCGCACCCCGCACCGGCCCTCCTCTCAGCGCCGGGTCGGCGGGACGCGGCACCACGCGGCCCGGCGCCTACGAACGGTGGCCAAGGGGCCGAGAGCGCCACCGGAAACGACGGGCAAGAGGCCGGGAGCGACGGGCAGGAGCTCGGGCCCTCCCGCGCCAAGGAGGCGTCGGTGGTCGGGCCCCAGACGGCCGGGCAGGCGTCGGTGGTCGGGCCTCAGGTGCGGGTGCCGTTGGGGCGGATTGCCGGGGCGCGGTCCGGGGACAAGGGCGGGAACGCGAACCTGGGCGTCTGGACCGACACCCGGGAACGGTACGACTGGCTGGCCGCCCACCTCACCCCCGACACCCTCCAACGCCTCCTCCCAGCCCTCGCCCCGCACCGCGTCGACCGCTACGAGCTCCCCAACATCAAGGCGCTCAACTTCGTCATCCACGGCCTCCTCGGCAGGGGCGTGGCCGCGAGTCCGAGGATGGACCCGCAGGCGAAGGCGTTGGGTGAGGAGCTGCGGGCGAAGGAGGTGGACATACCTCCGCACCTACGCGATTGATCGCCAGCCCAGCAACCCGGCCCCGAGGAGCCCGGCGCGTACGCCGAGGGACGACGCCACCACCTCCGGCGCCCGCCGGAAGGCCAGCCGCCCCGCCAGCCGTTCCCGCAGCGGCACCAGCAGCGCGTCCCCCGCCAGCGAGACCCCGCCCCCGATTACGATGCGCGCCGGGTCGAGCACCAGGGTGTACGTGGCCAGCGCCAGGGCGAGCGTGTCCACGGCCGACGACCACACCTCCGCCGCCCGCTCGTCCCCCTCGGCGGCCAGGCGCACCACGTCCGCGGAGGTGCCCGAGCCGTAGCGTGCCGCGATGGCCCCGCCCGACGCGTACGCGGCCAGGCATCCCCGCTGCCCGCACCCGCACGCCAGACCGTCGGGCCGGACCGGGATGTGACCGATCTGCCCGGCGAAGCCCCCGGCGCCCCCGTACAGCGAGCCCGACAGGACGACCGCGCCCGCGATACCCGTACCGATGGGGAGGAACAGGACGTCGTCCCCGCCCGCCCCGTAGGCCAGCTCGGCTTCCCCGGCCGAGCGGACGTCGTGCCCGAGCGCCACTGGCAGGTCCACGTCCGCGAACGACGAGGCGGGCACGTCCCGCCACCCGAAGGCCGCGGAGTAGACGGCATGGGTGGGCGTGACCAGCCCCGGCACCGCCAGCCCCACGGCGAGTGGGCGGCGACCGGCGCGGGGCCGCGCGAGGTCGGCGACGAAGGCGGAGATCGCCGCGATCACCTGGTCGGCGCCGCGAGGCGTCGCACGTCGCTCGAAATGCAGAATTGTCCCGTCACGGGCGACAAATCCGCCTTTGAAGGTGGTACCGCCGACATCGACCGCAACGACGTAATCCAATCGTGCCATCGTGCCATCGTCCCCTAGGGTGCAACCATGACCATCCGCCGACTCACCCAAGAGGACCTCGACGACTGCGCCCGCCTGGCCAAGGACCGCGACTGGCCCCAAGAGCGCCACAAGTGGGGCCTCCTGCTCGAGGTCGGCGAGGCGTACGGCATCGACGCCCCCGACGGCGACGGTCTGGCCGCCACGAACGTCCTGACCTGCTACGGCGACGACCACGCCGTGATCAGCATGGTCCTCACCGCGTCCAGGTACGCCAGGCAGGGGCTGGCCCGCCGGCTCATGGAGCACGTGATGGAGCGGGCCGGCGGCCGTACGGTCTCCCTCTTCGCCACCGACAACGGCCGCCCCCTGTACGAGCAGATGGGGTTCCGGGCCGTCGGCGGGGTCGTCAAGCACACGGGCGTGTTCGCGGGCGAGCCGTCGGGCCGGACCCGTCCGGCCGCTGAGGCCGATCTGGACGGGATCGTGAAGCTGGACGCGGAGCTGTTCGGGACGGACAGGTCGGCGCTGCTGCGGCGGATGTTCGACTTCGGCGAGCGGGTACGGATCGCGGACGGCGGCTTCGGCCACTGCTGGCGCAACGACGACAACACCGTGATCGGCCCGGTCGTGGCGCGGGACGAGGAGACCGCGCGGGCGCTGATCGCGGACCTGGCGCTGGACGTGGGCGGCGAGGTGCGCATGGACCTGGACGAGGCGATGGACGGCCTGGTCGCATGGGCGGTCGCGCACGGCATGGGCCACCCGTGGCGGACCGCGAGGATGGTGCACGGCGGCGACCTGCCGGGCGAGCGCGCCTGCCAGTTCCTGCCGTTCATGCAGGCGCTGGGCTGACCGCACGGCGCCAGGCGACGGGAGAGCGTCGGGTTGACCGGGTGTGCGGGGCTCTCGTAGGGTCGGGCGGCCAGAATATGATTCTGCCGAAGGGCGGTCATGACCTCCACCCACATCGACGTCAGCGCCATCGACTTCGCCGCGCTCGGCACGTGGATGGACGCCCAGGGCCTGCCCGGCGGCCCGATCACGGGCGTCGCGCCGGTCCTGGGCGGCACGCAGAACGTCATGGTCCGCTTCGAGCGCGGCGGCCGCCCGTACATCCTGCGCCGTCCTCCCCTGCACGCCCGCAGCAGGAGCAACGAGGTGCTGCGCCGCGAGGCGCGGGTGCTGGCGGCGCTGCGCGGCACGCCCGTGCCCGCGCCCAGGCTGGTGGCCGCGCAGACCGAGCGGGAGCCGGTGTTCTACCTGATGGAGCCGATCGACGGGTTCAACCCCTCGACGGGCCTGCCGGAGCCGCACGCCTCCGACGCCGCGATCAGGCACCGCATGGGGCTGGAGGCCGCGGCCGCGCTGGCCGAGCTGGGGCGGGTCGATCCGGGGGTGCTGCCGGGGTTCGGCAGGCCGGAGGGGTTCCTGGAGCGGCAGGTGCCGCGCTGGCTCAAGGAGCTCGATTCGTACGGCGAGCTGGACGGCTATCCGGGCCCCGACATTCCGGGTCTGCCCGAGACGGCCGACTGGCTGGCGCGCAACCTGCCCCGGACGTTCACCCCGGGGATCATGCACGGCGACTACCACTTCGCGAACCTGATGTTCGCCTGCGACGGCCCCCGCGTGGCCGCGATCGTGGACTGGGAGATGAGCACGATCGGCGACCCGCTGCTCGACCTCGGCTGGCTGCTGGCCACCTGGCCCAGCAACAACGGCCACGTCCCCGGGCTGCCGGAGCCGCGCGAGCTCATCGAGTACTACGCGGCGCTGTCGGAGCGCGACCTGTCGGCCGTCGGCTGGTACGCGGTGATGGCCTGCTTCAAGCTCGGCATCGTCCTGGAGGGCTCGCACGCGCGGGCGTTCGCGGGAAAGGCACCAAAGGACATAGGGGACGTACTACACGAAACCACCCTGCAACTGTTCGAACGAGCACATCAGTTTATGGACGGCGTTCTCGGCTGATTTCCGGAAAAATGATCACTTCTTAATCCTCGAGTCGTACAATTGCGCGCAATTGCACCTGTTATCGGGGAAGGATCGTCATGCGAATGCGGTTCCTCGGCTCCACCTCGGAGGCGGGCGCCTGTCCCACCCTGTACGAGACCGACCGCGGCACCATCGTCGTGCAAGGTCTGCAAGTCACCGACCCGGAGGCGCTCGCGGACCTCCGTGACGTGCTCGACGGCGAGGCCGCGGTCGAGGTTCCGCGCGAGCTCATCACCGAAATCGCCCGCCGGGTCCTCCCCGACGGCCCGGCAACCGCTTTCCCGACCAGCGGAGGAACACCCTCGGCCACCGCTTGATCACAATTGCGAGTGACACTGGCATGATCCACGCAAGCAGGGCTAGCCTCTTGCGGCGTGACGTCGTTTCAGCAGGCGCGCATCGACCTCGGCGGCCAGTTACGACAGCTGCGCGAAGCCGCGCACCTGTCGGGCAAGGAGCTGGCCCAGCGGCTGGGCTGGCAGCCGTCCAAGGTCTCCCGCCTGGAGAACGCCCGGCAGACCGCCACGGAGGATGACGTGGTCGTGTGGGCGCAGGCCGTACGCGCCTCGCCCGACACGACCGACGAGCTCATCAGGCAGGCCATCGCGCTGCTCGAACGGCACGACGACTGGAAGCAGCGCCACCGCAGCGGCCTGGCCGCCCTCCAGGAGGACATCCGCGACCTGGAGGCGCGCACGAAGCTGTTCCGCGTGTTCGAGCCCGGCATCATCGTGGGCCTGCTGCAGACCTCCGAATACGCCAGGCACGTCTTCCGCAAGGTCAAGCGCCTCTACAGCGCGGCCGACCAGATCGACGCGGCGGTGCGGGTGCGGATGCAGCGCCAGGAGATCCTGTACGACCGGACGCGCACGTTCAGGTTCGTGGTGACGGAGGCGGCACTGCGCACCGCCCTCGCCCCGCCCGAGGTGATGCGCGGCCAGCTCGACCGATTACTCGCCGTCAGCACGCTGCCGAACGTCGAGTTCGGCGTGATCCCGTTCAGCACGGAGCTGCCGTCGAGCCCGATCAACGGCTTCTGGATCTACAACGAGGCCATGGTCGGGGTGGAAACCATGACGAAGGACCTGATCCTTCGTGATCCCGATGACATCGGCTTCTACGTCCGGGCCTTCGATGACTATGCGAAGGTGGCGGAGTTCGACGAACCCGGGCGGGAGGTCATCATCGGAATTCTTCACGATTACCGCAAACAAACATCACATTAACCGCAGCAATTGCTTGCCTCCCCACCCAAGATCGTGCAATTCTGTCGCGAGACGTTGCGGAGGTGACGCATGATGCTTGATACCGCGCTCTGCCTCGAGCGATTCGCCTGGCACGCAGGTCGTCACGCTGACCTGACCATCCAGAGCCTCGCCCTGTCGAGCGACCCGGCCTACGTGTCGGTCCGCAATCGTTTCTCGGCCACGCTGACGGAGACGGTGACGTGCTCGGACGAGGGCGCGTACATCACCTCGTGGGGCTACCGCCTGGGCACCGCCGAAGACGTCGAGTCCGCCGCCGCCCGCCTCGCCTTCCTCCTCGCCGCCCTCCCCGCCTGACCGTTCCCCCGCTCGGCCCGAAACACGGCTTACGGCCTCCTGCACGGAATTTCGGCCCCACACCCCACACCCACGCTCGCCGACGCACGCCCCAGCCCGCCAGAACGCCCCTCGCGCCGACCGGGCGGGCGAAGGCGGGCAGGAGGGTCGCAGCGCCCCTTTGGACGTCGCTCGGTGCCGCCAGCCCGTCTCCCGGGTACGCGATCGCGGGCGGCGCCACCGTAGTGGCACCGCCCACTCCGAGGGGCGGGGAGCGTCACCACGGCCCTGGCAAGACGGCGGCTCCGGGTCGGCGGCTCAGCGGGCCGCGCCGAGCCGGCAAGCGCGCCGAAGCGATGCGCGCCGAGCCCGTCAGCAGCCGGCCTTGTAGAGGATCTTCCGCACCTCCGGCTGGTCCACGTTCTGCGCGGTGACGATGGTGGCGTCCGTCGGGATCGACGGCGTGACCTGCTGCCCCTTGACCGCCGCGACCGCCTGCTCCACCCCCTTGGCCCCGATGTCCCCGGGCAACTGCGCGATGAGCGCCTGTACGACGCCGTCCTTGAGCTGCTTCACCTGCGCGGGCCCCGCGTCGAAGCCCACCATCTTGACCTGCCCCAGCTTGCCCGCCTGCTGGAGCGCGGACCCGGCGCCGGTGGCGGAGTTGAGGTTCGCGGCGAAGATCCCCGCCAGATCGGGGTCCTTGGCCAGAGCGGCGTTGACGATCTTGGAAGCCTCGCCGACGTCGTTGTGCGAGTACTGCACGCCCAGGTACGTGATCCCGGGGTGCGAAGCCTTGATCTCCTCCTCGAACCCCTTGATGCGGGCGTCCACGGTGCTCACGCCCGGGTCCGTGGAGATGACCAGCGCCTTGCCCTTGTCGCCGATCTGCTCCGCCAGCGCCTTGGCCGCCGCCGCCCCACCCTTGACGTTGTCGGTGCTGATCCTGGACAGGCCGATGCCCGGGTCCTCGACCACCGTGTCCACCAGGATGATCTTGATGCCCTGCTGCTTGGCCTGGGTCAGCGGCGCGATCATGGCCTTGACGTCGGTCGGCGCGATGAGCATGGCGTCCGGCTTGCTCGCCACCACCGAGTTGACGATCGGCGTCTGCAACGTCGGGTCGAACTTCTGCGGCCCCTGGACATCCAGCGCCACGCCCAGCTCCTTGGCCTTGGCCTTCGCCCCGCATGCCATGGTCTCGTAGAACTCCTCGCCCGCCAGCCCCTGCACGAGCGTCACCCTGACCTGGCCGCCGCCTCCGCTCTGCCCGCCCTGCCCGCCGCAGGCGGCGATCGTCAACAGCAGCGTTCCCAGAGCTGCCACAGCCTTGCGCATCGTGGTGCCTCCTCCTACTCGTCCCGGGCCCTGCGCCTCCACTGGTCGACGTAGACGGCGGCGACGAGCACGGCGCCCACCACCACCTGCTGCCAGAACGGCCGCACGCCCAGGATCTGGAAGCCGTTCTGCAGCACGACCGGGATGAACACCCCGATGACCGTCCCGGCCACCGTCCCCACGCCGCCGAACAACGAGGTGCCGCCGATCACCACGGCGGCGATGGCCTGCAGGTTGTCGGTGGAGTGGGCGGACACGCCGGTGATGCCGTACTTGGCGAGCGACAGATGCCCGGCCAGCCCGGCCAGCAGCCCCGCCAGGCCGTACACCTTGATCAGGTGCCGGCGCACGGCCACGCCGCCGCGCCGGGCGGCCTCGGCGTTGGACCCGATCGCGTACGTGTGCCGCCCGAAGCGGGTCCAGGCGAGCATGAGCGCGAGCGCGGCGGTGATGGCGGCGCAGATCCACACGATCAGCGGTACGCCCAGCCAGCGCGCCAGCCCGAGACCGAGGTTCAGGTCCGTGGGGGCGCGCAGATCGACCCCGCCGGTGAGCAGCAGGGCCCCGCCGAGCGACATGCCCAGCGTCCCGAGCGTCACGATCAGCGCGGGGATGCGGCCCAGGGCGATCAGCACGCCGTTCAGCACGCCCCACGCCAGCCCCGTCACCAGGGCGGCCAGGGTGCCGAGCGCGAGCGAGCCGGTGGCGTCCATGACCTCGGCGGCCGCCACGGCCGAGAACACCAGCACCCCGCCCACCGACAGGTCGATCCCCGCCGTGATGATCACGTACGTCATGCCGGTGGCGAGCAGCAGCAGGATGGCCGCGTCGCTGACGAGGTTGAGCAGGTTGAACGAGGTGGGGAACGTGGTGGGCGCCAGGATCGAGAACGCCGCCAGCAGCGCGACCAGCACCAGGCCGATCCACACGACCTGCAGCTCCCCCAGCCGCACCCCCTTCATACGCCGCCCTCCCGCCCGCCCGGACCCGCGCCGTCCCGCCCGTCGAGACCAGGGCCGTCCGGCTCGCCGCCCCCGTCCGGCGCTTCCTCCCGCGCTTCGATCGCGCCGGTCATGGCCCCGACCAGCTCCTCCATCGAGACGCGCGCGGTCTCGAAGCGGGCCACCCGGCGTCCGAGCCGCAGCACCTCCACCCGGTCGGACACCGCCATCACGTCCTGCATGTTGTGGCTGATCAGCACCACGGACACGCCCGAGTCGCGCACGCCGCGGATGAGGTCGAGCACGCGCTGGGTCTGCACGACCCCGAGCGCGGCCGTGGGCTCGTCCATGAACACCACCCGCCGCGCCCACGTCACCGCCCTGGCCACCGCGACGCCCTGCCGCTGCCCGCCGGACAGGCCGGAGACCGGCGCGGTCTGGGACGGGAGCCGCACGCCGAGCCGTTCGCACGCCTCGCGCGCGGCCCGGCGCATGGCGGCGTTGTCCAGTACGCCGAGCAGGCCGAGGAGGCCGGGCCTGAGCAGTTCCCTGCCGAGGAAGAAGTTGGCCGCGGGGCTGAGGTCGGCGCAGAGCGCGAGGTCCTGGTAGACGGTCTCGATCCCGGCGCCCCTGGCCTCCTCGGCGGACCCGAACGCCACCGGCTCGCCGTCGACCTCGACCGTCCCGGCGTCCGGCCGTTCGACGCCCGAGAGGATCTTCGCGAGCGTGGACTTCCCCGCGCCGTTGTCGCCGATCAGCGCGACCACCTCGCCGGGCCGCAGGGTGAAGTCCGCGCCGCGCAGCGCCTCGACGTGGCCGTAGCTCTTCATGATCCCGCGGGCGGCGATCAGTGGTACGGCCATAAGAACATCAAGGAGCCGATTGACATCGTTGTCAAGGCCGGGCGGCCGTCAGGGCACCCGCGATCCCGCCGCGAGATCGTGGTAGGCCTCCCACAGCTCGCCCAGGAACAGCCGGCCGAACCGCACCAGCCCCGCTGCCCCGTCCGGCCCCCACGTGCGGAACGTCGTCAGCTGGTGCAGGAAGTCCGGCAGGTGGATGCGGATGATCCCCGCGGCGACCACCTCGGCCTCCGCGTCGTCCGCCGGGCGGGTGTGCCCGCGCAGGATCCGGACGTACAGGGTGGAGGTGTCGGACCACAGGTCGGCCCCGGGGTCGTCGTGCACGTCCTTGACCCCGGTGAGCGTCAGCGGGACGTCCCCGTCGCCGGTGAAGTGCAGGCGGTAGAGCATGCGCCGCCGGGCCGGGTCCTCGCCCGCCACGAACAGGTTGAACGACCCGCCCTCCACCCGCAGGCGTCCGCCGCCGAGCACGGGACAGCTCACCCACCCGGCGGCGGACGCCTCGTGCCCGGCGTCGGCCACGAACCGTTCGACGTCGCCGGCGGTGATGGTCAGGTGGACCGCCAGCGGGTGCCCGTTCGCGCGTCCCAGCCGCTCGCCCTCCTCCGGGTCGGCGGAGCCGGGCATGACGTGGCCGCGCATCTCCTCGGTGAAGCTCAGTCCGGACGAGACCTCCGCGCGCCGCGCCGCCGTCCGGGGCGCGGTCTCCAGGACGTGCTCGCAGGCCCGGTCCGAGATCGCGGCGATGGTCAGGGAGGGATTGACGCCGACCGGGCCGGGCACGCAGGCCCCGTCCAGGACGTACAGGCCCGGATGCCCGAACACCTCGCCGTACTCGTCCACGACGCCCTCCGCGGGGTGGCGGCCCATCGGGGCGCCGCCGAGCGGGTGCACCGTGATCACCTTGCGGGCCAGCCACAGGGGGTTGTCGCGGTAGCCGGCCCGCAGGACCCGCGCCATGTCCCGCATGACCCCGCGCATCGTGGTGAAGTACGGCATGGACGTGGCGGTCGTCCAGTCGACGTCGAGGTAGCCGCGGCGCAGGCGCATGACGCCGTCGGGGATGTCGCGGCCCATGCCGAGCAGGCCCAGCGACCCGTCGGACAGGTGCCCGTCGCCGAGCAGCGCGGCCAGTTCGGCGTTGATCCGGCTGCTCGGCGAGTGGCTCAGCAGGGCCCCGATCCTGCCCAGCACGAACCTGCCGGCCCTCCTGGCCTGGCCGCGCACCCCTGCGAACTCCCCCAGCCACTCGGCGAAGGGCGGGTAGCCCGCGTCCTCGACCAGGAAGCCCCGGCGGTCCCCGTGCCCCGAGTCGGCCGCGTCCGGCACCCGGATGGCGCTGGTGATCACGGGTCCGCGGCTGCCCTCCAGCGAGCGGTGGCGGCCCGCGCGGTCGCGGGCGTCCGTGACCAGGGTGAGGAGGTCGCCGTTGCCGCTGAAGCGGGTCCCGATCGTGGGGCTCAGGCCGGGGAACTCCGAACCGCAGGTCAGCAGCAGGTACGTCGTCCCGAGCGTGCCCGCGGCCAGGACGAGCCGGTCACAGGTGATCGTGCGCTGGGGCAGCCGCCGGGTGTTGACCCGCCGCCGGTCCTCGCGCGGTTCGTGCACCACGTAGCTCACGGCGTAGCCGCCGCCGGGAGCGGGGGCGAGCCACCGTACCTCGTGCAGGGTGCGCAGGTCGGCGCCGGCGTGCCGGGCCGCCGACAGGTAGGTGTGGTCGAGGGAGTTCTTGGCGCCGTCGTTGCAGCCGAGGTCGCACTCGCCGCGCAGCCGGCACGTCGTACGCGGCAGGCCGTGCAGGTTGCCGTACTCCGGGTCCGGGATGGGCAGCCCGGGAGCGGGATGGCCGCCGGGCTCCGGGGCGAAGGCGACGGCCAGCGGCGGCAGCTCCCACTCCAGCCCCAGCCGCCCGGCCGCCTCGCGCATGGCGAGGGTCTTGGCCGTGGTGTCGTACGGCGGCTGGCCGAGGGGGTAGCGCTGGGGCTTGAGCATCCGCTCCACGGCGTCGTAGTGCGGGTCGAGATCGGCCCGCGTGACGGGCCAGTGCTCGTAGCCGCCGCCGGGCAGCGGGCTCTCCTTGACGAACCACCGCTCCGGCTTGCGCAGCAGCACATTGGCGTAGATGAGGGAGCCGCCGCCGAGCCCGCTGGAGACGGCCGCGCCGAGCCCGCGGAAGCTCCACAGGTCGAACAGGCCGTACAGGCCCTCGCTCGGATCCCACAGGTTGCGCGCCATCGCGGCGGGCGCGCGCGGGAACGACCCCGGCGGGTACGGCCGGCCGCGCTCCAGCACGACCACCCGCAGCCCCGCTTCCGCGAACCGGTAGGCCGCCACCGCGCCGCCGAACCCCGAGCCCACCACGACGACGTCGGCGTGCTCGCGGGCAGGACGTCTTGCCTGGTCAGAACCGTTATGGCGCATTGCCTCTCCCTCGTCCGGACAGGTCCGAAAAGTCGGGGAGATGTAGAATGCAAGAGTAACCGATCGGTGAGCTGAGCACCGGAACCAGGAAGTCCAGGAGTCCAGACCAGGTCTGCCGGCCCGGGGCCGGCAGCGGCCCGAGATCGTGGCGATCGGTATGCATGGACGACCCGCTACACACGAACGCGTCGTACCCTTCACCGCCGGAGACGGCAAGAACCTGCGCCTCGTCAACGTGCGCGGGCACGCCCCGCCGGCCAAGGCCCCGGTCCTCCTCGTGCACGGCGCGGGGGTCCGGTCCAAGGTGTTCCGTGCGCCGGTGCCCGCCAGCGTCGTCGACATGCTCGTCTCGCAGGGCTACGACGTCTGGCTGGAGGACTGGCGGGCCAGCATCGACCTGCCGCCCAACCCGTGGACCCTCGACCAGGCGGCGGGATACGACCACCCCGCCGCGGTGCGCAAGGTCGTCGAGGAGACCGGGGCCGACCGGATCAAGGCGATCATCCACTGCCAGGGCTCGACCTCGTTCATGATGTCCGCGTGCGCGGGCCTGGTGCCCCAGGTCGACACGATCATCACGAACGCGGTGTCCCTGCACCCGGTCGTGCCGCGCTGGTCGCGGGCCAAGCTCCGGTACGCGGTGCCGGTCACGCGCAGGTTCCTGTCCTACCTCGACCCGTCCTGGGGCGACCACCCGCCGCCGGGCGCGGCCGCGCTGATCACCCAGCTGGTCAAGGCCGCCCACGCCGAGTGCGGGAGCACGGTGTGCAAGCTGGTCAGCTTCACGTACGGCAGCGGGTTCCCCGCGTTGTGGCGGCACGAGAACCTCGGCGCGGCCACGCACGACCTCTGGATCCCGCACGAGTTCGGTCCGGTGCCGCTGACCTTCTTCCGGCAGATGGACAAATGCGTGCGCAGTGGCCATCTGGTCAGCTACGAGCCCATCGACGGCCTGCCGGACGACTACACGGCGCAGGAACCGCGTACCGACGCCCGGATCGTCTTCCTGGCGGGCGAGCTGAACCGCTGCTTCCTCCCGGAGAGCCAGCGCCGGTCCTACGACTTCTTCTCCCGCTTCGCCCCCCACCACTCCCTGCACCTTCTCTGCGGATACAGCCATCTGGACGTGTTCTTCGGCGAGCGCGCCCACCGCGACGTCTTTCCGCTGATCATCGAGGAGCTGGCCGGCACGCCGGCCCGGCACAGGGGGAACCGATGACCTTCACCGCACGACGCCGGCGCCCATCCGGCAGAGTCGCCGGCCGATTCGCCAACGTGGACGGCATCCCGTTCCGGATGCCGGTGGGGACGCGGAGCAGCCCGGCGTTCATCGCCGCCTACCCGATCGACCCGCGCGGCGCGCGTGAGGCGCTGCCGGAGGAGCTGAGCCCGTACCGGATCCGCGGCGAGGGAGTGCTGCTGATCGCGGTCGTGGACTACCAGGACACCCCGATCGGCACGTACGTGGAGTTCTGCACGGGGATCCTGTGCACGCCGGGCGGCCGGCCCGCCCCGCCGCTGCTCCCGCTGCTGTTCCGCTCGGCCTTCGGCACCGGCGTCCACATCGGCGACATGCCGGTGAGCACCGAGATCTCCGTCAAGGGCGGCCGCGGCATCTGGGGCATGCCCAAGCGGCGCGCCTCGCTCGACTTCGTCACCGACGGGTCCACGGTCAGCAGCCAGTACGACCTCGACGGGCGACTGGTCATGCGCGTGGACGTGCCGCGCCCGCCGCGGGCGTGGCTGCCGATGCGGTTCACCGGCATCGGCTACGCCTCCTTCCGCGGGATGCTCTGGAAGTCGTCCGTCACGCTCAGCGGCCGGATGGGCCTGTCGTGGGGCGGCGGCCCGGAGAGCCGGCTCCTGCTCGGCGACCACGAGCGGGCGGACTGGCTGAAGCGGCTGGACATCCGCGACCGGCCGTTCCTGACCGCCTTCATCCCCTCCGTGCGCGGGGTGCTCCACGACCACGTGGAGGGCTGGTTCCACACGTCGGATACACCGCCCCCGCCGCCCCGGGAGGGCCTGGAGTCCGTGGTCGGGCTGGGGCTCGGGCAGGACCGGCTGCCGCCTCCCGACCGCGCGGCGACGGACCGCCTCCTGGGCCTGCCCCGGCCGCGCGAGTACGCGGCGCCGATGCCGTAGCCGACCACTCACAGAAAACCCGCCGCCGACCGCCCACGGGGAGATCCGATGAAGCACCGACTCCGTATCGCCGCGCGCCTCACCGCCGCCTCCGCCCACGCCACCGCGCCCGCGCCCGAACGCGCCGAAGCGCCCGAACGCGTCCGGCCGCCCGCCGGGCGGGAACCGCCGGTCGCCGGGGCGGGCTATCGCCGCTCATGGTTCTGGACCGCCTATGACGCGCTGGCCCGGGCGCTCGACCACCGCTTCGGCTGGGACCGGCTGCCCACCCCGCTCGGCCTGGCGGTCCTGGTGGGCATCCGCAACCGGCTGCGCAAACAGAACCTGTACGACACCGGCCGCCTGCCCTCCGTCGGCCCGCCGCCCCCCGTCCCGGACCCGAAGGGCTACGACGTACGGCGGACCGCCGACGGCTCGTACAACGACGTGGACCATCCGGCCATGGGCATGGCCGGGACCCGGTTCGGGCGGAACGTCCCGTTTGACCACACGTATGCCGAGCCTCCCGAGCGGGTCATGACGCCGAACCCGCGCACGATCAGCCGGCGGCTCATGACGCGGACCGAGTTCCAGCCCGCGCGCTCCCTCAACGTCCTGGCCGCGACCTGGCTGCAGTTCATGATCAGGGACTGGTTCAGCCACGGGATCAGCCCGTCCGAGGACCCGTGGACCATCCCGCTGGAGCCGGGCGACGACTGGCCCGAACCCCTGCTGACGATCCCGCGGGTCCCTCCCGACCCGACCCGCCCGCCCGGCTACGAGGGCCCCGCGACCTCGCTGAACACGCTCACCCACTGGTGGGACCTGTCGCTCGTCTACGGACTGAGCGACGAGGAGCAGCGCGCCCTGCGCACCGGAACCCGGGGGAGGATCCGCCATCGCCCGTCCGGGACCCGGGCGATGGCGGGCGGCAAGGCCGACCCGACCCGCGAACCGGGCTTCTGGCTCGGCCTGGTGATGATGCAGGGGCTGTTCGAGCACGAGCACAACGCCATCTGCGAACGGCTGCACGCCGAGTATCCGGCCTGGGGCGACGACGAGCTGTTCGAGCGCGCCAGGCTGATCAACGCCGCGCTCGTCGCCAAGATCCACACCGTGGAGTGGACGCCCGCGGTCATCAGCCACCCCACGGCGGTGACCGGCCTGCGGGCGAACTGGTGGGGCCTGGCCTCCGAGCGGATCAACAGAGCGCTGGGCAGGATCAGCCGGAGCGAGACGATCAGCGGCATCCCGGGTTCGCGCACCGACCACTTCGGGGTGCCGTTCAGCATCACCGAGGAGTTCGCGGCCGTCTACCGGATGCACCCGCTGATCCCCGACGACTACAGCCTGCGCCACCTGCGCGACGACTCCAGGATCCGCGACACCACGCTGCGCGAGCTGTCCGGCCCCGCGGCGCTGCGGGTCGCCTCGGCCATCTCCGCCGCCGACCTGCTGTACTCCTTCGGGACCGAGCACCCGGGCGCGATCGTCCTGCGCAACTTCCCGCGCCTGCTGCAGGAGTTCGAACGCCCCGACGGCAAGCTGGTGGACCTGGCGGCCACGGACCTGATCCGCTGCCGGGAGCTGGGCGTGCCCCGCTACAACGAGTTCCGCAGGCTGCTCGACCTGCCGCCGGCGAGCGGGTTCGACACGCTCACGGACGACCCGGCGCTGGCGGAGGAGCTGCGCGAGGTGTACGCGGACCGGCTGGAGGACGTCGACCTGGTCGTGGGCATGTTCGCCGAGAAGCGCCCGGAAGGGTTCGCCTTCAGCGACACGGCCTTCCGGGTCTTCATCCTCATGGCCTCGCGGAGGCTCAACAGCGACAGGTTCTTCACCCCTGACTACGCCGAGCGCGTCTACACGAGGGCAGGGCTGGACTGGATCGCGAACAGCAGCATGGCCTCAGTGATCCTGCGCCACCATCCGGAGCTGCGTCCCGCCCTGCACCGCGTGGGGAACGCGTTCGCGCCGTGGCGCCGGTCCGGCGTCACGACCTGAGGTGCCGTCCCCGCCGCGTCAGGCGAGCCGGTCGTCGTCCGACGGCAGATTGACGCCGGCCGCGGCGGGGACCGGCATGCCGGCCTCCACCCAGGCCAGCAGCTTCGTGCCGGGGCAGTCGGTGTTGCCCACCTGAAGGTGGGCGCGCTTGGCCAGCGTACGGCCGGCCTTGGCGCAGGCCTCGTCGTACACGGCGCGGATCGCCATCTTCACGGCGTCGGTCGGGCTGTTCATCCCGATGTAGGCGCATCCGATGCCGCTGACGTTGTGATCCGTGGCGTGGGCTCCCCGCACGTCCCAGCCGCGGCCCTCGTACACGGTGCCGTCGTCCCGTACGAGGAAGTTGTAGCCGATGTCGTTCCACCCCCGCTCGTCCATGTGGAAGTCCTGGATCTGCCGCGGCGTCTGCGTCGTCGGTCCCTCGCTGTGGTGGACGACGAACTCGGTGCGCTTCGCCCACGGGACCTTGACGACGGCGTCCGGGTCTCTCGGCGGGCGGGCGTTCCAGGCACTGCGCTTGACGATGTTGATCGTCATGGTCTCCCCCTAGTTAAGTGCTCGACTTTCGCAGGTTAGGCAGCAGAGGAGCGGGTGAGAGAAATGCGACGCGCGGGGATGCCGGGATCGTTGGCCATATTTCATCCTGTCTTGGGCGACTTGGGCCTTGATGGGCAGATGGCCCGAGAATGTGCTGGTTGATGGGTAGGGGCACCGTCAAGGCGCCCCTTTCCCGTTACGCGGCGCAGTCGTAGAGGCCGTCCTGGCCGTCCACGGCCTTGCAGCTCTGCTGGACCCAGGTGCTCACCTCGGTGTTGCCCCGGCCCGGACCGCCGCGGTCGCCGCCCGACAGAACGTAGCGGAGTTGCCCGGAGGAGGTGAGCTCTTTGAGGCGATCCACGGTCATGGCGGCGTCGCTGCCGGTGAAGCCGCCCATGGCGAGCACGGGCTTGCCGGTGGACAGGATGGTCGGCGAGGCCTGCATGGCGCTGTTCACGGCGACCAGCCAGGTGGCCTTGCCCTGGTTCGCCAGGAGGTACTTCACCATGGAGTCGCTCATCCCGCCGCCGGGACCGCCGCCCATGAAGCCCGCCCGGCCGGTCCGTCCCGTCCCGTCGCCCGCGTCCTGCCCGCCGGGCATCTGCCCGGTGGGCATCTGCCCGGTGGGCATCTGGCCGCCGGGGAACTGGCCGCCCGCGCCGCCGCCCATCCGGCCGAAGCCCATCTGTCCCGCGTTCGGGCCGGCGGTCGGGTTCGTCCCGTTCACCTGCGACCCCAGCGGCGTGACGGCGTACGCGGCGGGCCCGGCCAGCCCGGCGACCACCGTGGCCGCCAGCGCGAGGGCGGCGATCCTGACCGTCACCTGCGCCCGTACCCTGGCCAGCACCAGCACCACCACGGCCGCCAAGGTCGCCCCGAGCACGACCCAGGCCAGCCACGGCGCCCAGTCGGGCGTGCGGCGCAGCACCACGAACGACCAGCCGCCCGTCAGCGCCACCGCCAGCGGCAGCACCCAGGCCCAGGTCCGCGAGCGGCGATACTCCTGCCACATGGCCACCCCGCCCAGCCCGCACAGCGCGGCCACGGCGGGCGCCATCGCGGTCGTGTAGTACGGGTGGAAGGTGCCGCTGGAGAAGCTGAACACGGCGTAGTGGACGACCAGCCAGCCGCCCCACACCAGCCACGCCGCCCCGGACGGGCCCTCGATCCGGCGCACCCGCATGACCGCGGCGAACGCCAGCGCCACCACGCAGAACGGCAGCAGCCAGGAGATCTGCCCCGCCAGGATGTCGTTGAACAGCCGCCCGGCCCCGGACTCCCCGCCGAAGCCGCCACCACCGCCGCCACCGGGTCCGCCACCGGGTCCGCCGCCGGGTCCGCCGCCGGGGCCGCCGCCCTGGCCGAAGATCCGGCCGAGCCCGTTGTAGCCGATCACCAGGTCCCAGACGGAGTTGTCCGTGGAGCCGCCGACGTACGGCCGCGAGTCACGGGGCCAGAGGTCGACGATCACCATCCACCAGGCGCTCGACACCAGCATGACCAGACCGGCCGCCAGCAGGTGCCCCACCCGCCTGAGCCACGGCACGCGGGCGCACAGCAGGTACGCCGGCGCGAAGGCCGGCACCACCAGGTACGCCTGGAGCATCTTCGCGTTGAAGGCCAGCCCCACGAAGAGCGCGCACACCAGCAGCGACCGCAGGCGCCCGGTACGCAGCGACTCCAGGCAGAACCAGGCCGCCAGCACGAGCAGCAGCACGAGGATCGTGTCGGGGTTGTTGTCCCGGTTGATGGCCACGGTGATCGGGGTGAGCGTCATGACCACGGCCGCGACCAGGGCCGCCGCGTCGGCGTACGTCCTCCCGGAGCAGGCGCGGCGCACGGCAGAGTAGACGAGGCCGACGGCGGCCACCCCGGCCAGGGCCTGCGGGAGCAGCATGCTCCACGTGCCGTAGCCGAAGATCCGCGCGGACAGCCCCATCACCCACAGCGCCAGCGGCGGCTTGTCCACGGTGATGAACGATCCGGCGTCGAGCGCGCCGAAGAAGAACGCCTTCCAGCTCTGCGTGCCGGACAGGACGGCGGCGGCGTAGTACTCGTTGGCGTTGCCGCTCAGCCCCCACGCGTACAGGACGAAAGCGACGGCGAGCACCGCCCACATGGCGGGCCGCGACCAGCGCGGGTCCTCCTCGGCGCCCAGCAGGACGCGTGCGGGCAGGCTGCGGCTCGTTGCGGCCCGGTGCCCGGGCCGCATGGCGGTGGCGGTCATCGTGCCGTCCTCCGCCTGGGGTTGAAGACCCACACGCGCAGCAGCAGGAAGCGGACGAGCGTGGCCGCCGCGTTGGCGATGATGACCGCGACCAGCTCCACCCCGTGCGAGACGCCGGCGGGCAGCAGCGCGAGGCTCCCCGAGGTGAGCGCCAGCCCGACGAAGAACGCGATCAGGCCCTCGAGCTGGTGCCGCATCGCCCCGACCGAGCCCTTGACGCCGAACGTGAAGCGGCGGTTCGCGGCGGTGTTGGCCACGGCCGTGACCAGCAGCGCGACCGCGTTGGCGGCCAGCGGCGAGACGATCTGCCGCAGCATCGAGAACAGCGCCAGGTACGCCAGCGTGCTCACCACACCGACGATCGCGAACCTGGGCAGCTGCTTGGCCATCCCCTTCGGCAGCTCGGCCCGCTGGACCCGGGCCGGCACCGGGATGCGGGCCGCCCCCGAGAGAGTCTTACGCGCGACCCTGGCCAGGCCGCGCAGGTCGTCGAGCGCGGTCTGGATGATGTCGACCCGGCTGTCCGGATCGTCCACCCAGTCCACGGGCACCTCGTGGATGCGCAGCCCGTGCCGTTCGGCGAGCAGCAGCAGCTCGGTGTCGAAGAACCACTGCTCGTCCTCGACGCCGGGCAGCAACGCCTGCGCGATCTCCGTGCGGACGGCCTTGAACCCGCACTGCGCGTCCGAGAACCCGGCCCCCATCACCGAGCGCAGCAGCAGGTTGTACGAGCGGGAGATGAACTCGCGCTTCGGCCCCCGCTCGACCCGGGACGCCCTGGCCAGGCGGGTGCCGATGGCCAGGTCGCTGTGGCCGGACAGGAGCGGCGCGACCAGCGGGAGGAACGCGTCGAGGTCGGTGGACAGGTCCACGTCCATGTAGCTGACGACGTCGGCCTCGCTCTGCGACCAGACCAGCCGCAGCGCCCGGCCGCGGCCCTTCTCGTCGAGGTGCACGGCCCGCACGTGCGGGAGCTCCTGGGAGAGCTCCGTGGCGATCTGCCAGGTGTTGTCGGTGCTGGCGTTGTCGGCGATCGTGATGCGGAAGCCGTAGGGGAGGTTCCCGGTGAGGTACGTCTGCAGCCGGGTGATGCTCTCGCGGAGCGCCCGCTGCTCGTTGTAGACCGGGACGACCACCTCGACCAGGCGCGTCCTTACTGCTGTTATCTCCATGCAGCCAGCTCACGGGTCGGGTCTTTAACGGGACTTATCCGATTCTGAGTTACGCATGAGAGTTCCGGGAAGGTCCATTGTCGCGATCGCTCCACCACCGGGCGCGTTCGCCAGACGTACCTCTCCCCCGGCCTCCGCGACGGCCTGCGCCACGATCGCCAGGCCCAGCCCGGATCCGGGCAGGCCACGGGCGGACGGGGAGCGCCAGAAGCGCTCGAAGACGTGCGGCAGCTCCTCCTCCGGCAGCCCCGGGCCGTGGTCCCGCACGGACAGCCGGCCGTGCGACAAGGACACCTCGACCTGGCCGCCGGGACTGAACTTCGCGGCGTTGTCGATGAGGTTGAGCACGGCGCGTTCGAGGGAGGTGGCGCTGCCGACGACGTACCAGGGTCTGAGGTCGCTGACCACCTCGGCGCCGCGCAGCCTGGCCCGCTCGACGGCCGCCGTCACGACCTCGTGAAAGGGCAGCTCGACGTGCGGCTCGTGCTCGGTGTCGCCCCTGGCCAGCTGGAGGAGGTCGGCGACGAGCGTGGACAGCTCGGCGAACTGGGCCTTGACGTTGGTGAGCAGGCGTTTCTTGGCGTCGGGGTCGAGGCTGCGGCCCGTCTGCTCGCTGCGGAGGAGAAGGTCGATGTTGGTGCGCAGGGTGGTCAGGGGGGTGCGCAGCTCGTGGCCGGCGTCGGCGACGAGCTGCTTCTGACGCTCGCGGGAGCCGGCCAGGGCGGTGGTCATGGCGTTGAAGGAGGATGAGAGCCGGGCGATCTCGTCATCGCCTTCGACGGGGATGTGAGTGTCGAGGTCCTCGGTCTGCGCGATGTGCTCGACCGCCTTGGTCAGGCGACCCACGGGACGCAGCGCGGCCCGGGCGATGAGCAAGCCGGCGGTCGCCGCGGCCAGCACGCCCAGCGCGGCCACCGCACCGAGAAGCAACGCCACCATCTTCAGCGTGTTGCGCAGCTCGCCCACTGGGACGGCGTCCATCACGGCCACGCCCGGCGCCACGGTCTCCGTGAGGATGCGCATTTCCGTGCCGTCCTCGGCGAGGCCGTTGTGCGGATGCGAGCGCCCGCCGGCCGCCACCCACTTGTCCTCCTCGGTGACCACGAGAGCGGGCCCCTTGTAACAGGGAGGACGGCCGTCGGCGAAGATGATCTGGGTCGAGCGCTGCGGCCCATAGTGCTCTTGGGAGCGCGGGACCGGGCCGCACTCATGCTGGAGCCAGGCCAGCTGCTCGCGCGGGTTCTTGCCGGGCGGGTTGCCCAGTTGCCGGTCCATCTGGTCGTACAGCTGGTGTCGGACGATCATGAAGCACGCACCCGCGCTGACCGCCACCGCCAGGGCGACGGCGACCGCGACCAGGAGTGTGAGGCGGGTGCGGAGGCTGCGCCAGATCACGGCGTGGCCCGTAGGACGTACCCCACCCCGCGCACCGTGTGGATCACGCGGGGCTGACCCCCGGCCTCGGTCTTGCGCCGCAGGTACATGACGTACACGTCGAGCGAGTTGGACGTCGGCTCGAAGTCGAACCCCCACACCTCGCTGAGGATCTGGTCCCTCGTGAGCACCTGACGCGGGTGCGCCAGGAACAGCTCCATCAGCAGGTACTCGGTCCGGGTCAGGTCCAGCCGGCGGTCGGCGCGCGTGACCTCCCTGGTCGCCAGGTCCATGCGCAGGTCGCCGTACGTGAGCGTGTCGGCGCCCTCGGCGGGGCTCGAGCTCAGCGCGCCCCGCCGCAGCAGCGCGCGGACGCGGGCCAGCAGCTCGTCCAGCTCGAACGGCTTGACGAGATAGTCGTCGGCCCCCGCGTCGAGCCCCGAGACCCGGTCGCCCACCGCGTCGCGGGCGGTGAGCATGAGGACCGGGATGTGGTTGCCCGAGGCGCGCAGGCGCCGGCACGCGGTCAGCCCGTCGAGCCGGGGCATCATGACGTCGAGCAGCACGGCGTCGTAGGTGTCGGCCGCGACCGCGTCCAGCGCCGCCTGCCCGTCGTTGGCCGTGACGACCTTGTAGCCCTCGAACTCCAGGCTCGACTGCAGCGCCTCGCGCAACGCGGGCTCGTCGTCCACCACCAGCAACCGTGCGGGCTCACTCATGCGACAAACGCTAGAGGCTCATCATGAAAACCTGATAAACGCCATCATGCGCGTTCCATGAGATCACCACGCCACAGGCATCGCCTTGAGCCCGAAGATGGGGCCGTCGCTCTTGATCGGCAGCTCCTCGTCCGGCGCGGTGACCCGCAGGCCGGGGATGCGCTCGAACAGCGTGCGCAGCGCGATCTCCATCTCGGCCCTGGCCAGGTTCTGGCCGAGGCACTGGTGGACACCGTACCCGAACGCCACGTGGTGGCGGGCCCCGCGCTCGACGTCGAACTCGTCCGGCCGCTCGAACGCCCGCTCGTCCCTGTTCGCGGAGGCGCCGAGCACGAAGATGCCCTCGCCCTTCCTGACGAGCTGTCCGTCGATCTCCTGGTCCTCGACGGCCACCCGGTCGAACGCCACCCAGTCCACGATCGAGTGGTAGCGCAGCAGCTCGTCCACCGCCATGGGCCACTTGTCCGGATTCTCGCGCAGCGCGGCGAGCTGGGCGGGGTGGCGCAGGAGGGTGAGGGCGGAGAGCGGGATCATGTTCGCGGTGGTCTCGTGGCCCGCCACGAGCAGCAGGAAGGTCACGCCCACGAGCTCGGCATGGGTGAGCTGACCGCTCTCGATCAGCCGCCCGAGCAGGTCGTCCTTGGGCTGCTGCTCCGCCTTGGCGACCAGGGTGTCGAGGTAGTCCCTGAGCGCCATGATCGCGGCGTAGCTCGCGGCGGGGCCGTCGGCGCTGGAGAGCATCTCGCGGGTACGCGACTGGAAGAACTCGCGGTCGTCGACGGGGACGCCGAGCAGTTGGCAGATGACCAGCGACGGCAGCGCCAGCCCGAACGCCTCCACCAGCTCCGCCTCGTCGCCCTTGGCCAGCATGTCGTCGATGAGCTCGTCCACGGTGCGCTGGATGCCGGGCCGCAGCTCCTTGACGCGCCTGACGGTGAACTCGGGGATGAGCAGCCGCCGGAACCGGCCGTGCTCGGGCGGGTCGAGGTCGATGAAGTGACCGATCGCGAACTCCTTTGCCGCGGCCCGCTCCTCGGGGGTGGGCGGCTCCGGCCTGAACGCCCAGTTGGGGTGACCGGGGGTCGCCGGGTTGGTGCTGATGCCCGTGCCCGACAGGACCTGTTTGGCCGCGGCGTGGCGGGTGACGAGCCAGACGTCCCCGCCGGGGAGCGAGGCTCGTACGAGGGGGGCCTGCTCGCGCATCCGCTCGTACTCGGGCGGGGGCGCGAACGGGCAGGTGCGCTGGACAGGGAAGGTTTCGGCCATAGTCTGCTCCCGTACAAGCCGGATCGCATTGCTTACTTACGCGAAAGTAAGCAATCGCGGGCCGGTCGTCAAGTGATGGGAGCGGGATGGCAGGGCGGCGGACGGACACCAGGGACCGGATCCGGCAGGTGGCGCTGGAGCTGTTCGCCGAGCAGGGGTATGAGCAGACCACGCTGCAGGAGGTGGCCGAGCGGCTGCAGATCACCAGGCCGGCGCTCTACTACCACTTCAGCACCAAAGAGGCGATCCTGGAGAGCGTCGGCGAGCGGCTGGCCGAGTCGATCGACGAGCTGGTGGAGTGGGGGCACGCGCAGCCCAAGACCCCCGAATCGAGGCGGGAGATCCTGCGGCGGATCGGCGAGCTGCTGGAGGGGCAGTGGCGTCCCCTGTTCAAGTTCGCGCAGGTCAACCAGGGTGTGATGCAGGGCCTGCCGGCCGGTGAGCGGATGCAGGCCGGGATCGTCAAGATGGTGTCCCTGCTGGAGGATCCGGAGTCCGGCCCGGTGCGGAAGTTCGAGGCCCGGCTGGCGGTGTTCGCGGTGATCCTGGGCAGCGTGCCGTTCCTCTTCGACCTGGACGTGCCGGAGGCGGAGCGGTCGGCCGTGGCCATGGAGGTGGCCACGAGGCTGATCTCGGAGGATTAGCCGAGGGGATCAGGGGGATCAGGGGGATCAGCGCTTCAGCACCGCCATGGCCGCGTTGTGGCCGGCGATGCCGCTCACGCCGCCGCCCCTGCGGGCGCCGGCGCCGCACATCAGGATGCGCTCGTGCTCGGTCTCCACGCCCCACCGCTCGCCTTCTTCCGCATACGGCCAGCTCAGGTCGGTGTGGAAGATGTGGCCGCCGGGCAGCCCGGCCTCGTTCTCGAGGTCGACCGGGGTCTTGGCCTCGGCGCACAGCGTGCCGTCGGGGGCCCTGAGCAGGCATTCCTCGATGGGCTCGGCGAGCACGGAGTTGATGGAGGCGAAGGTGGCGTCCAGGGCGGCCTTTCTCGCTTTATCCGGATTTTTCCGGAAAAGGCGGGCGGGCATGTGGAGGCCGAACAGCGTCATCGTCTCGGCCCTGCCCCTCAGCCCGGGCCCGAGGATCGACGGGTCGGTCAGCGAATGGCAGTAGACCTCGGCCGGCGGCAGCTCCGGGATCTCCCCGCGCGCCGCCTGCTCGTAGGCCGCGGCGAGCTGGTCGCGGCTCTCGTTGATGTGGAACGTGCCGCTGAAGGCCGCCCGCGGGTCCACGGACGCGTCCTTCAGCCGGGGCAGCCTCGTCAGCACCATGTTGACCTTCAGCTGCGCGCCCTCCGGCGCCTCCCCGGGCCTGCCCAGCACCCGGTCGAGCACGGCCGGCGGCAGGTTGACCAGCACGTGGCCGCCGTTCACCGTGTGCTCGCCGCCCTCGTCCGCGAACGTGACCTCGCCGGACGGCGAGATCCCCACGATCTCGGTCCCGGTCCTGATCTCGGCGCCCGCCCGCCTGGCGGCCGCCTCGAGCGCCCCCGAGACGGCGCCCATTCCGCCGACGGGGACGTTCCACTCGCCGGTGCCGTCGCCGATCACGTGGTAGAGGAAGCACCGGTTGGCGAGCAGGTCGGTGGCGGGGTCGGCGAACGTGCCGATGAGCGCGTCGGTCAGCACCACGCCGCGCACGGTGTCGTCCCCGAACCGCTCCTCCACGGTCCGCCCGATCGGCCGCCGGAACAGGTCCCGCCACGCCTCGGGGCCGACGAGCCGTTCGACCTCGGCGGCGGACGGGAGGGGTTCAAGCAGCGTGGGCGCCAGCGCCTGCGCCACGCGCGCGGTCATGGCGTAGAAGTCCTGCCACGCCTGGTGGTCGGCCGCGCCGCCGGTGACGCCCCTGAACGAGGCTGCCGTGGCCGCCGCGTCCTCGTTGTCGACGAGCAGGCCGGTGTCGCCCTTGGGCGTGTACGAGGCGTAGCGGCGGCGGCGCAGCTCCAGGTCCAGCCCCAGGTCGCGGACGATCGCGGAGGGCAGGAGGCTGACGAGGTAGGAGTAGCGCGACAGCCGTACGTCGACGCCGGGGAAGGCCCGCGCGGAGATCGCCAGGCCGCCCACGTGGTCGTGGCGTTCCAGGACGAGCACGCTGCGCCCCGCTCCGGCCAGGTAGGCGGCCGCCACCAGCCCGTTGTGCCCGCCTCCGGCCACGATCACGTCATACGACCCCATCCCCGCACCATACGACCCCACCCACACCACCCGTCAACGCTCACTCTCGGACATTTCTCACGATCCGCCGGGTCACTGGCGGGCACCGCACCCCCTGTGTGATCCTCAGGTGAACCGCCACCTGATCAGCGCCGCAGCCTGCTGAGTTCCGCACAAAATCCCGTAAAATACGTTTTTCGCCCTAGCAGGCCAGGACCCACCCAAGGAGCACGAAACTCACCATGCGCAGCACCCCCGACTCCGTTCTGCAGCCGTCCGACGAGGTCGCCGAGGCCCTGGCGAATGGCGCGCCCGTCGTCGCCCTGGAGTCCACGATCATCTCCCACGGGCTGCCGCAGCCGCGCAACCTGGAGGTGGCGCGCGAGCTGGAGGGGATCGTACGGGCGGCCGGCGCCGTCCCGGCCACGATCGCCGTGCTGGACGGCGTGCCCCGCATCGGCCTCAACGAGGTGGAGCTGGAGCGCATCGCGACCGAGTCCGGCCTGCGCAAGCTGGGCCAGCGGGACCTGCCCGTGGCGGCGGCGCTGAAGGCCAGCGGCGCCACCACCGTGTCGGCCACGTCGTTCCTCGCCGCCCGCGCCGGCGTCCGCGTCTTCGCCACCGGCGGCCTCGGCGGCGTGCACCGCGGCTGGACCGAGGACCAGGACGAGTCCGCCGACCTCGACACGCTGGCGCGCACCCGCATCACCGTCGTCTGCGCCGGCGTCAAGTCGATCCTCGACGTGCCCGCGACGCTGCAGCGCCTGGAGACGCGCGGCGTGACCGTGGCGGGCTACCGTACGGACACCTTCCCCGGCTTCTACCTGCACTCCTCCGGCCAGCCGATCGAATGGCGGATCGAGTCGCCCGCCGACGCGGCGGAGATCATGCGGGGCCAGGACGCGCTCGGCGGCCAGGAGACGGCGCTGATCGTCGCCAACCCCGTCCCCGTGGACCAGCAGCTCGACCCCGAGCTCCATGACCGCGTGCTGGCCGAGGCGCTGGCCGCCGCCGAGCGGCAGGGCGTCAAGGGGCAGGCGATCACGCCGTTCCTGCTCGGCTACCTGGTGGACGGCACCGGCGGGGCCTCCCTGGAGGCCAACCTGGCCGCCGTGCGCGGCAACGTCGCCCTGGCCTCGCAGATCGCCCGGTCATGGGCGCGGCCGTGACGGACAAAGTGACGGGCAGGGCCCTGCTCGTCATCGGTGACGTGGTCACCGATGTGGTGGCGTTGCATGGTTCGCCGGTCATGTCGGGCACCGACACGGCGGCCGACATCGTCCTGCGCCCCGGCGGCTCCGGCGCGAACACCGCCGCCTGGGCCGCCCGCCTCGGCGCCGACGTGCGCCTGCTGGCGAGGCTCGGGTACGACAGCAGCGAGTGGCACACCACCGAGCTGGCCAAGACGGGGGTCCGGCCGCACGTCTCGGTCGATCCCGACCGTCCCACCGCCGTCGTGATCGCGATGGTGGACCGCAGCGGCGAGCGTACGATGCTCACCAACCGCGGCGCTGGCGGCCTGATCTCCGAGGCCGACTGGGACCCGGCCCTGCTCGATGGCGTCGGCCGGCTCCACCTGTCCGGCTACCTGCTGTTCGCGGAGGGCGGGCTGCGCCTGGCCAGGCTGGCGATGGCCGAGGCCGCCGCCGCCGGGATCGCGATCAGCGTCGACCCGGCCTCCACCGGCCCGCTGCGCGACTTCGGGGTCGAACGTTTCATCCGCGAATCCGCCCCCGCCGGCCTGATCCTCCCGAATCTTGATGAGGCCCTCTTGCTGAGTGGAGCCACGACGGCGGAGCGCGCCGCCGTACTCTTGAGTGAGACATACGGCACAGCGATCGTGAAGCTGGGAGCACGGGGCGCGCTGGCCGCCGTGGACGGCGAGGTCGTCGCGGCGGCGGCAGGTGTGTCCACCGAGGTCGTGGACTCGACGGGAGCGGGTGACGCGTTCGCCGCCGGGTACCTCACCGGGGTTCTGCAGGGTGTCGGCGAGGAGGCGGCTTTGGAGGCTGGTTGCCGTGCTGGTGCCGCATGTGTGGCCCAGGTGGGCGGTCGGCCACGGTACGGTTTGGATCTGAACCGTCTTTACCCTATTCACACTGATTGATAGCTTGCCGCGTAAGCTACACCATTAGCCACACGCGTTTCGGTCAGCACCACGCGGCTCACTGGGGAGGATAAGGTCCGCCGATGGAAGTCGAGTCATCGATCTGCCTGAGCGACCTAGTCCCTGCTCTGCGCTGGAGCCGCCCGCAGCAGGTGGCCGAAGCACTGGCCGATCCGCGGCTGCCGGCGGGATGGTGGCACTCCCTCGCGCTGTCGAGGGCGCTCGGCACGGCGGGGCTCGACTGGATCTGCGAGCGGCTGGCGCGGCTGGCCTCCTCTCGCTGGGACCATCTGCCGCTGGCCGACCTGCTGCCCGCGCTGACCGTCCACCACATCGATCCGGCGCTGCCGGGCTGGCCCGAGGACACCCGTACGGCGATCACCGGGCTCGGCGGCTGGCAGCGGCTGCGCCGCCTGTCCCCCAGCGACCTGGGCACGCCGTCGGCGACGCCCGAAGTGGTGATCGGCTCCGTCTTCCGCGAGATCCTCGGCCGCATCCCGGCCCAGCGTGCGGCCCCCGCGGCCGATCACCCCGAGGTCACCCGGCCGCTCATCCGGGGCACGGGCTCCTTCCCCGTCCAGGCAGATCCGGTGCCCCAGACCGGCATGTTCGCCGCCCAGAGCGGCGCCGAGCAGCGCCCGGGCCAGGCCGACGCCGCGCCGCAGCGCCCGGCCGCCGCCGCGGACCAGCGCCAGACGGGCTCGTTCCCGTCCCAGCAGCCCTCGGGCACCGGCCCCCAGGCCGCCCAGGGGCCGGACAGCGGCCGCCAGACCGGCTCCTTCCCCTCGATATCCGACCGCCCGGGCGGTCCCTCTCAGGACCGCCAGGTCGCCCCCGCGCAGGACCGCCAGACCGGCCCGTCCCAGGACCGCCAGACCGGTTCCTTCCCGGCCCAGCCGGCGCCGGACGCCGCTGGGCCGGCGCGGCAGACGGGGTCGTTCCCCGCGCAGACCGGCTCGTTCTCCGCGCAGCCGCAGAGCGGCTCGTTCCCGGCGCAGGGGTTCGCCGGCGAGGGCCGCCCGGCCCCCGGCCAGCCTGGCCGGCCCGACCGCGCCCCGCAGCGCCCCGCGAGCCCCCAGTCCGACGCCCAGCCCGGCGCCCAGTCCGGCCGCCAGGACAACAGCTCCGCCCCCGGCGGCCCCAGCACCGGGTCGATGCCCGCGGTCCCCGGCGGCCCCAGCACTGGGTCGATGCCCGCGGTCCCCGGCGGCCCCAGCACTGGGTCGATGCCCGCGATCCCCGGCGGCCCCAGCACTGGGTCGATGCCCGCGGTCCCCGGCGGCCCCAGCACTGGGTCGATGCCTGCCGTCCCCGGCGGTCCCAGCACCGGGTCGATGCCCGCGATCCCCGGCGGCCCCAGCACGGGGTCCATGCCCGTCGTCCCCGGCGCGCCGGGCGCCTCCAAGAGCAACGGCACCCCGAGCTACGCGGCGCCCGTTCCCACCGCTCCGCCGGTCCCCAGCAGCCCCGTGCCGACCGACGCCGACCACGCGATGGTGCGGGTCGTGGACAACCTGTTCCGCAGCCTGGACAAGCTGGAGCTGGCGGTGGCCGTGCACCGGCTGTTCGCCGAGGACCCGGTCAGCCTGCGGACGCTCGCCCACAAGATGCTGGTCGACCGGGACGCGCTCTCCCAGGCCCAGCGCACGGCCGAGGAACGCGTCCTGCACTGGCTGCGCTCCTCGGAGTCCGCGCCGGTCACGGGCCACATGTTCCGCCTGACCGAATGGCTCGGCGCGGCGGCCACCGAGGACCAGCTGATCGGCGCCGACCCGGCCCATCCCGTGACGGTCCCCTCGCTGCGCACCCCGCTGTGGCGCGTGCTGGTGACGCTCATGCCCGACCGCCGCTTCCAGGACGGCTGGCTGGTCGTGGGCGACCTGCACCGCCTCCAGGACCGTACGAGGCAGCTGCTGGCCTCGAGCCCGCCCGACGCGGACGTCGTGGAGCTGATGGGCGAGCTGGGCATCCGCGCCCACTCCGCCAGGGCCTGGTACGACGCCCTGCCCCAGGAGAGGAGCGGCGACCCGGTGGCCGAGGCCCCGTCGCCCGCCCAGCCCCTGCCCCGCCGCACGCCGGGCGCCAACGGCCACCACCACCGGGGCGGCCAGCCCATCCCGCCGACCCCGGCGAACTCGATCGACCCGTCCGCGGCCCTGGCGACGCTCTCGGCGCTGTCGGGCGGCCGTTCGCCGATGCTGGCAGGCTCTCCCCCGACGCCGCCTCCGCCGCTGCCGAGCCCGTCCTCGGACCCGCGCCGCTGGCAGCGCATCGAGGTGACCCCGGAGCACCTCAGGGGCGGCCCCGTGCCGGTGCCGGAGGGCTACGCGGCCCAGCTCGGCATGCGCCCCGGCACCCTGCTGTCGGTGACCGGGCCCGGGGACAACGCCATCGTCCTGGTCTGGCAGGGCCACCAGCCGGTCTTCGACTCCCTCCAGCCGGTGCTGATGCGCCTGAACGCGCGCCCCGGCGACCAGGTCTACGTCACCGTGGACGGCTACCGCCTGGAAGCCCAGCTGACGGGCTGAGCACTCGCCCTGCCGTTCAAAGGGGCGCGTCGAACAGCCGCAGCCGGTAGGCGGTGGCGGCGGCCTCGCCCCGGGTGGCGACGCCCAGCTTGGCCAGGATGTTGGAGACGTGCACGCTCACGGTCTTCGCCGAGATGAACAGCGCCTCGGCGATCTCCCGGTTGCTCCGCCCGTTCGCCACCTCCCGCAGCACCTCCAGCTCGCGGGCCGTCAGCCCCAGCGGAAGCCCGTCGGCCGCCTCCTCGGCGCCCCCGATCCTGGCCCGCCGCCCGAAGGCGTCGAGCTGCTCCAGCAGCGGCGTCGCGCCCAGCCGGGCGGCCAGCTCCCGCGCGCGGCCCAGCCGCTCCGCGGCCTCCTGCCGGTCGCCGTCCGCCAGCGCCGCCTGCGCCGCGCCCACCAGGCACCGCGCCTCGGCGTACGGCTGCCGCAGCGCCGCCCACGCCCCCGCCGCCCGGTCCCAGGCCTCGAACCGCCACCCGGGCGGCTCGGCGGCGCCGTCGTCCGGCTCGGGACCCGTCAGCGCCGTGAAGGTGAGGTGCTCCGCCCGCTGGAGGTCGCCGTCGACCTCGAGCTCCCGCCCCAGCGCCCGCAGCCGCGTCAGGAGGGCCGCGCCGAGCCGCGCCACCGGCGTGCCCACCCCGGACCCTTGCCGCGGCACCACGGAGCCGAGCAGGTCGGCGATGGTCACCAGCACCGGCCAGGAGTAGCGCGGGGTCTCCACCAGATCGCGCTCCTCCAGCGCCTTCGCTGCCACCTCCACCGCGGCCTCGAGCTCCCCGCGCGCGTGCAGCAGCCGCACCTCCCTGCACAGGTGCGGCAGGACCGTCTGGTCGCGGTAGGTCCCGCGCGACAGCACGCTCCGCGACGACCCCAGCAGCCGCTCGGCCCGGTCGAACTCCCCGCGCGCCAGCGCGATGTCCGTGGCGAACCCCTGCAGGCTGGCCTGGTAGGGCGCCGGCGGCGCGAGGTCGAGCGCGTGCTCGACCACCTCCAGCGCCTCGTCCCACTGCCCCAGTGACACCAGCGGCTCGGCCAGGTTGATCGACAGGAACGCGCCGGACGTGCGGGCCAGCCCGTACTGGCGGGCCTCCTCGATGCCGTCGCGGGCCACCTGCGCGGCCCGCTCGTGGCGGCCCGCCCCCTCCAGCGCGTCGGACTCGGAGATCGCGCAGCGCATCAGCGCGTTGTACGCCTCGCCGCCGCCGGCGAGCCTGCGCGCCTCCGCGAACGCCTCCAGCTGCGCCTCGATCTCGGAGAAGCCGAATCGCGCCCAGGTGAGGTCGATCAGCGCGTGCGCCTCCACCTTGCGGTCGCCCAGCTCGTGGCCGATCTTCATGGCCAGCCGGCTCGTGGCGAGCCGCTCCGACCAGACCTCCCGCCCGTGGAGCATACGGGACAGGGTCTCCAGGACCTGGGCGTGGAGCTTGGTCGGCCGGTCGGAGGCGACCAGCGCGGCCGCCTCGCGCAGGTCGTCGACGAAGCCGGAGCGGCCCAGGTCGTAGCGGGTCAGGCCGCGCTGGCGCAGCAGCTTGGCCGCCCTGATCGGGTCGGCGTCGTGGTCGATCTCGGCGAGGGCGGCGCCGGCCAGCGCGATGGAGCGTTCGTACTCCCCGGCGAGGTGCGCGACCGTGGCCGTGTTCCTGAGCACGTCGATGCGGTCGCAGCCGATGCGCTCGGACGCGTCGGGCACCTGGTCCCACAGCTCCAGCACCCTGGACAGCATCCTGAGCTGCTCGTCGTAGGCGGTGGACCTGCGGGCGACGCCGGCCGCCTGCCAGGCGCTGACCAGCGCCCAGGTGGCGTCGTGGGCGGAGTGCCAGTGGTGGGCCAGCTCGATCGCGCCGCGCGGGGCGGGCAGGATCGACAGGTCGCGCTCCAGCGCCTCGGCGAAGCGGGTGTGCAGGCGGGTGTGCTCGCCGGGCAGCAGGTCGTCGTGGAGCGCCTCGCGGATCAGCGCGTGCCGGAAGCAGTAGCCCTCGCCGTCGACGGTGAGCACGTTTCCCGCCACGGCGGGCCGCAGCGCGCTGGAGAGCGCGTTCTCGTCGAGCCCGGCGACGGCGGAGAGCAGGTCGTGCTCGATGCGCTGCCCGCCGGCGCTGGCCACGCGCAGCAGCTCCTGCGTCTCGGCGGGCAGCCGCTCGACGCTGGCCAGCAGCAGGTCGCGCAGCGACTCCGGCAGCGCGACGCCGCCTCCGTCGCTGAGCAGCGCCTCCACGAACAGCGGGTTTCCCTCGCTGCGCGCGTAGATCAGGTCCATGTCGGCGGGGGACGGCTCCCGCTCCAGGATGCCGGCCGCCTGCGCGACGGCCTCCTTGCGGGTGAGCCTGCGCAGCTCGACCCTGCGCACCCGCTCGACCCGGCCCAGCTCGGCGAGGAGCGGGCGCAGGGGGTGGGTGCGGTGCAGCTCGTCGGTGCGGTACGTGACCACGATCAGCAGGCCCGCCGCGGTCGGCTGGTAGCGGACCAGGAACGACAGCAGGTCACGGGTGGACCGGTCGGCCCAGTGGGCGTCCTCGACGATCAGCAGCACGGGCCGCTCTTCGGCCAGCCGCTCCAGCAGCCCCAGCACCTGCTCGAACAGCCGCGCCCTGGCCTCGGGCCCGTCTCCGTCCGGCTCCCCGAACTCGGGCAGCAGCCGCGCCAGCCCGCGCGTGGTGCCGCCGGGCACGAGCGCCGCCACCCCGTCGCGGCCCAGCTCGCGCACGAGCCCGCGCAGCACGGCGGTGAACGGCGCGAACGGCAGGCCCTCGGTGCCCAGCTCCAGGCAGCCGCCGACGAGCACCAGCGCGTCGTCGGCCCGATCGGTGAACTCCTTGATCAGCCGCGTCTTGCCGACCCCGGCCTCGCCGCCGACGAGCACGGCGGACGACGCCCCGGCACGCGCCCCGACCAGCGCGTCGCCGAGGGCGGCGAGCTCACGGGCACGTCCGACGAAGCGGGGACTGACGGCATGGATACTCACGCCCTAAGAATGCCATCAGCTCACGACAGAATTCCCGGCCGGCCGGGCTAGCGCAGGACCTTGCGGAAGAACGTGGCAGAGGCCTCGTAGCCCAGCGCGTGGTAGAACTCGGGTGCGCGCCGCGTGGCCATCGCCACGTAGCCCGCCTCCCGCGTGCGCGCCCACCGCTCGAACTCCTCCAGCAGGGCCCGGCCGATCCCCTGCCGGCGCGCCCCGGAGCCGACCATGGCCTCCTCGACCCAGGCGACCGGCCCGTTGGCGAACAGGGTCAGATGCACGAACCCCAGCAGGTAGCCCTGCACGCGACCGCCCACGACGGCCGCGAGCAGCAGGGCGTCCTCGTTCGCCAGCAGCTCGGGCAGGGCGGCGTCGAAGGCCCCGCGCTCCGGTCTGAACGTCAGACCGAACTCGCGCGCCAGCGCGAACACCTCGTCCGCGTCCGCCTTCTCCGCCCTCCTGATGAGAAGATCGTCAGCCGTCATGACTGACGACACTAGATCGTCCGAGGTCGCGGACGCAAACTCCCTCGATTCGCCCCGCCGAAAACGTTCAGCCGAAAACGTTCGGCCGGAAACGGTCAGAGGTCACCCAGGCCGAGCTGCCGGGCGATGAGCATGCGCTGGACCTCGCTCGTGCCCTCACCGATCTCCAGCACCTTGGCGTCGCGGTAGAAGCGCCCCACGGGGAACTCGTTCATGAACCCGTACCCGCCGAACACCTGCGTGGCGTCCCGCGCGTTGTCCATGGCCGCGTTCGACGAGACCAGCTTGGCGATCGCGGCCTCCTTCTTGAACGGCGCCCCGGCCAGCATCTTCTCGGCCGCGTGGTAGTAGGCCAGGCGGGCGGTGTGGGCGCGGGTCTCCATGTCGGCGATCTTGAACTGGATGGCCTGGTAGTGGCCGATCGGGTGGCCGAACGCCTTCCGGTCCCTGACGTACTTGAGGCTTTCGTCCACGCACCCCTGGGCGAGCCCCACGCTGAGCGCGGCGATCGCGATGCGGCCCTCGTCGAGGGTCTGCAGGAACTGCGCGTAGCCGCGGCCGCGCTCGCCCAGCAGGTTCGCGGCGGGGACGCGGCAGTCGCTGAAGGACAGCTCGCGGGTGTCGGAGGCGTTCCAGCCGACCTTGGAGTACTTCTTCGACACCGTGAACCCGGGCGTGCCGCTCGGCACGAGGATCGTGGAGATCTCCCGCTCGCCGGTGATCGCGGCCACGCCGACGACGGCGGTGATGTCGGTGCCGGAGTTCGTGATGAAGGCCTTCGTCCCGTTGATCACCCATTCGGGCCCGTCCAGCACGGCGGTGGTGCGCATCCCGCCCGGCACGTCGGACCCGCCGCCCGGCTCCGTCAGGCCGAACGCGCCCAGGGCCGAGCCCGAGGTCAGCTTGGGCAGCCAGTGCTCGCGCTGCTCGGCGTCGCCGAACCGGTAGATCGGCATCGCGCCCAGCGACACCGCGGCCTCCAGGGTGATCGCCACGCTGGAGTCGACGCGGGCCAGCTCCTCCAGCGCCACGCACAGGGCGAAGTAGTCGCCGCCCATGCCGCCGTACTCCTCCGGGAACGGCAGCCCGAACAGCCCCATGGCGCCCATCTGCCGCACGATGTCGTACGGGAACTCCTCCCGTTCGTAGTAGTCGCCGATCACCGGCGCGACCACCTCGCGGGCGAACGACTCGACGGTCTTGCGCAGCTCTTCGTACTCGTCCTTGAGCATGGTCAGCCTTTCGACAGCGCCTGTACGACGCGGGAGGGGCTGGGCCGGCCGAGCAGCTGCGCCAGCCAGGTGCTGGTGGACACGAGCTTGCCCAGGTCGAGCCCGGTCTCGATGCCGAGCCCCCGCAACATCCAGACCAGGTCTTCGGTCGCGAGGTTGCCGGTGGCGGACTCGGCGTAGGGGCAGCCGCCGATGCCTCCCGTGGAGGCGTCGATCGTGGTCACGCCCGCTCTCAACGCGGCCAGGGTGTTGCCGAGGGCCTGGCCGTAGGTGTCGTGGAAGTGCACGGCGAGCCGCTCGGGGCGGCGGAACGCCTTGATCAGCGCGGTCACGTGCCCGGGCGTGCCGACCCCGATGGTGTCGCCGAGGGACAGCTCGTAGCAGCCGAGCCCGAGCAGCCGCTCCCCGACCGAGACGACCTGGGCGATGGGCGTCGGCCCCTCCCAGGGGTCGCCGAAGCACATCGACACGTACGCGCGCACCCGCACGCCGTTGTCCAGCGCCCCGGCCACGACCGGCTCGAACATCTCGAACTGGCTCTCCAGGCTGCGGTTGAGGTTCTTGGCGGCGAACGTCTCGGTGGCGCTGGCGAAGATGGCGATCTCGTCCACGCCGCGTTCCAGGGCCCGGTCGAGGCCGCGCAGGTTGGGGACGAGGACCGGGTAGCGCACGCCGGGCTTCCTGCGCAGCCGGGCCAGCAGCCCGTCGGCGTCGGCGAGCTGCGGCACCCATTTCGGGTGCACGAAGCTGGTCGCCTCGATCACCTTGTGCCCGGCGTCCGCGAGGCGGTCGATGAACTCGGCCTTCACCTCGACGGGCACGATCGAGGACTCGTTCTGCAGGCCGTCGCGCGGGCCGACCTCGTAGATCGTGACCTGCTGCGGCAACCCTTCCATGGGGTACGGCATCAGCCCTCCTCCCTCACCACGGCGAGAACCGCGTCCATGTCGACCGGCTGGCCCGCCTGGACCGCCAGCTCGGAGACCACGCCGTCGCGCGGGGCGGTGACCGTGTGCTCCATCTTCATGGCCTCGACGATCACCAGCGGCTGGCCTTCGGTGACCCGGTCTCCGGCCTGGGCCTTGACCACCAGGACGGTGCCGGGCATGGGGCTCCTGACGACGCCGTCGCCCGTGGCCGCCGCGCCGGGCCGGTCGCCGGGGTCGCCGATGAGGTGCCGGGTGAGCGCCCACGCCGCGCCGTCCTTGCCGAGCCAGAGCGTGTCGGCGTGGCGTACGCGCAGGTAGTGCTCGGTACGGGCGCCGATCGTGACGGTCAGCTCCCCGTCGCCGAGCCGGATGCGCGCGGGCACGATCTCATCGTTTATCCGGACTTCGGCGGATTCTTCGGGCAGGCCGCGGACCTGGACCGCGTGCACCCCGTCCCTCGACTCCAGCCGCCACGTCGTCCAGGCCCGCTCGCCCACCCGCCAGCCGTCCGTGACCTCCCACGGGTCGTCGCCCCGGGGCAGGGTGTGGAAGGCGAGCGCCGCCGCCGCGAGCACCTCGGCGGGCACGTCCGCGGACGGGAGCAGCTCGGGGAGCACGCGCTCGACCAGCCCGGTGTCCAGCTCGCCCGCCTTGACGGCCGGATGTCCGGCGAGGGCCCGCAGGAACGGGATGTTGGTGACCACGCCGAGGACGGCAGTGCGGGCCAGGGCGCGGTCGAGCGTCCTGAGCGCCGAGGCCCGGTCCGGCGCCCAGGCGACGACCTTGGAGAGCATCGGGTCGAACTCGCTGCCCACGACGCCGCCCTCGATCAGCCCCGAGTCCACCCGTACGACGGGTGCGGGGCCGCCCGGGACGCCGCCGTCCGGCTCGCGCAACGCCAGCACGCGGCCGCCCGTCGGCAGGAAGCCGCGGGCCGGGTCCTCGGCGTAGACGCGGGCCTCGACGGCGTGCCCGTCGATCCGCACGTCGTCCTGCCCGAACGGCAGCGGCTCGCCCGCCGCCACCCGCAGCTGCAGCTCGACCAGGTCGAGCCCGGTCACCAGCTCGGTGACGGGGTGCTCCACCTGAAGGCGGGTGTTCATCTCCATGAAGTGGTAGGAGCCGGTGGTCCCGTCCACGATGAACTCGACCGTGCCCGCCCCCACGTAGCCCACCGAGCGCGCGGCCTCCACCGCGGCCGAGCCCATGCGGGCGCGGGTCTCGGGGCCGACGAACGGCGAGGGGGCCTCTTCGATGATCTTCTGGTGCCGGCGCTGCAGGCTGCATTCGCGCTCGCCCAGGTGCACGACGTTGCCGTGGGTGTCGGCCAGGATCTGCAGCTCGATGTGGCGCGGGCTCTCGACGTACCGCTCGATCAGCAGGGTCGCGTCGCCGAACGCCGCCCGTGCCGTGCGCCGGGCCGACTCCAGGGCGTCGGGCAGCTCGGCGGCCGACCGTACGAGCACCATGCCCTTGCCGCCGCCGCCCGCGGAGGGCTTGATCAGCGCGGGGAAGTCGCGCCAGGTCTCCAGCGAGTCGCCGGGCTCGGCCCCGCCGGGCACGACGGGCACCCCGGCCGCCGACACCGTGGCCTTGGCGCGGATCTTGTCGCCCATGGCGTCGATGGCCTCGGGCGGCGGGCCGACGAACACCAGCCCGGCCTGCGCGCACCGCCGCGCGAACGCGGCGTTCTCGGCGAGGAACCCGTATCCGGGGTGGACGGCCTGCGCCCCGGACGCCAGCGCCGCCCCGACAATTGCCTCAATATCCAGATATTTCGGCACTTGGTGGGAGAGGTCGGCCTCCAGCACGTGCCGGGCTCCGGCGTCCGACGCCGTGTGCACGGCCACCGACGTGATGCCGAGCCTGCGCAGCGTGCGGATGACCCGTACGGCGATCTCGCCCCTGTTGGCGATCAGAACACGGTCGAACAACATGCGTCACATCCGGAAGACGCCGTAACCGGCGGGCTCGAGCGGGGCGTTGGCCGCCGCGGACAGCGCCAGGCCGAGGACGGTGCGGGTGTCGAGCGGGTCGATCACGCCGTCGTCCCACAGCCTGGCCGTGGAGTAGTACGGGTTGCCCTGGTGCTCGTACTGGGCCCTGATCGCGTCGGCGTCGGCGGTGCCGACCGTGGTGAGCACGTTCGCGGCCTGCTCGCCGCCCATGACCGAGATGCGGGCGTTCGGCCACATCCACAGGAACCTGGGCGAGTACGCCCGCCCGGCCATCGCGTAGTTCCCGGCCCCGAAGGACCCGCCGATCACGACGGTGAACTTCGGCACCCGCGCGCACGAGACGGCGGTGACCATCTTGGCGCCGTGCTTGGCGATGCCGCCCGCCTCGTAGGCCTTGCCGACCATGAAGCCGCTGATGTTCTGCAGGAAGACGAGCGGGATCCGGCGCTGGTCGCACAGCTCGATGAAGTGGGCGCCCTTCATGGCGGACTCGCTGAACAGGATGCCGTTGTTGGCCACGATCCCCACCGGATGGCCGTGGAGGTGGGCGAACCCGGTCACGAGGGTCGAGCCGTACTCGGCCTTGAACTCCAGGAAGCGCGACCCGTCCACGATCCTGGCGATCACCTCGTGCACGTCGTACGGCTGGCGCGTGTCGGCGGGCACGATCCCGTACAGGTCGCGCGGGTCGTGCCGGGGCGGCTCGGGCTCGACCGTGTCCCAGGGCCGCGCGGCCCGCGGGGCCAGGGTGGAGACGATGTCGCGGACGATGGCCAGCGCGTGCGCGTCGTCCTCGGCCAGGTGGTCGGTGACGCCGCTGACCCGCGCGTGCAGGTCGCCGCCGCCCAGCTCCTCGGCCGTGACCTCCTCGCCGGTGGCCGCCTTCACCAGCGGCGGGCCGCCCAGGAAGATCGTGC